>CAZJJH010000225.1:0-2907 GCA_964546265.1 uncultured Candidatus Cloacimonadota bacterium | reverse complement strand
CAGACCTTGCGGGAGCTGGTATGCCGGGAAATCCCTTGACAGATTTGCCCAGAGCAGCAAAGCATGAACCTCAGATTAAAAGGCAAATCCCAAGGGGGAAGTATGAAGCAGCAAGATGCTTGTGAAAACATTGGAATCTTTCACGGTTTGAACGAAGAGGAAGTAGCCGGTTTCGCCTCAGACCTGCAAAGAATCAAGTTTTCCAAGGGCGAACAGATTGTATCGGAACAAGAATCTGCAGACACGCTTTATTTTATATGCAAGGGCAGAGTGAGGATCAGTAAGCGTCTTAAAAATCCTGATACTCCACAGGCAGAACTCAGCACTCTGGAACCGGGCGAATTTTTTGGAGAGATGGGTATTATCAACGAAGAGCCGCGCAGCGCGACGGTTGAAGCTTTGGACGATGTAGAATTACTGCTGATACCCAAAGATGTATTTATTCGCATCACCTTCAAATATCCGGAAGTAATGTATAATCTTACCCGCACCCTTTCGGGGAGGTTAAGAGATACCAATGAACGTTTTGTAAGCTTGATGGATGAAATGATCAGCAAAAACCGCCTTATGGCAATCGGTATGGCGGCAAGCAAGATTATCCACGATATCAAGACGCCGCTGACGGTGATCGTTTTGACCGCTCAACTTATCGAAAATCTCTTTCCCGGCAGCGGGGAATTCAGCCACAGCATTGTAAAGCAAACCCGCTTGATCGATCAATTGATACGCGAGATTCTGGATTTTGCCCGTGGTGTGGAAACTACTCCGCTCATCCAAAAGGTAAATCTCAGCGATTTCTTCGACGATCTCAAAGAAGTAAATGAGGCTTCTCTGAAGGGTCGCAACATCAGCTTCGTGGTAGATAATAAGGTGAAAGACTATGTGCATTTTGATGAATCCAAGATCCGCCGGGTGCTGATGAATCTGATCAGAAATTCCAGCGAAGCCATCAATACCGATGGAGAAATCAAGATTGCCGCATCAGTAAATTCCGGTTGGTTGCAGATAAGTGTGATCGACAACGGTCCCGGAGTTCCGCTCAAGATTCGGGAAAATGTGTTTGATCCCTTTGTCTCGGATGGTAAGCAACATGGCACAGGTTTAGGCTTGCCCATCTGCCGCAAGCTGGTTCAGGAGCATCGCGGACGCCTGGAATATATCCCATTGGAACAGGGCGGCAGCCGTTTTGACGTCCGGCTTCCGCAGAGTGTGCAATAAAATATCTTGTCAAATTCTGGGGCTAAAATAACTTGGCACTCAAAACAAAAATTTAAGGGACGGTTTATCATGTCAAGAATATGCGATGTATGCGGAAAGACAGCCCAAGTGGGAAATCATCGTTCACACGCAGTGAACGCCACCAAGCGTCGTTTCTATCCGAACTTACACGAAATACGCGCCATAGTAGATGGCGGAACCAAACGTGTGAAAGTATGCAGCTCATGCCTGAAGGCAAATAAAGTCCGTAAAGCCGTATCCAGATAAGATACTTCTTTCGTACCTAAGAGCTTTTTAGATAATCGGGAATTACGGTGATACCGGATTCCCTTTTTTACGTTACAAGATAAATTTGGCAAGCCCAGGGGGTTATGTGTTGATCGAAGAAATTCAAGAGCAAGTGGCGCAAAGTTCTGCTGCACTTAAGAATGTAAGGAAAGAGATAGCGACCGCTGTAGTGGGTCAGGATGCCATCATCAGCAGGCTGTTAATCGCAATTCTGGCTGATGGACACGTGTTGATCGAAGGAGTGCCGGGCCTGGCTAAAACTCTCATTGTCAGTAGTCTGGCTCAATGCTTGCAGGCCAGTTTTGCCCGCATCCAGTTTACTCCCGATCTGCTTCCCGCGGATATCACTGGGACATTGATATTCAACCAGAAAACGGCTGAATTCAGCCCCAAAAAGGGACCGATCTTCGCAAATTTCATCCTTGCTGATGAAATCAACCGCGCGCCTTCCAAAGTGCAATCCGCCCTGTTGGAGGCAATGCAAGAAAAGCAGGTAACTATCGGCGACAACACCGAAAACCTGCCCAATCCGTTTTTCGTAATGGCTACGCAAAATCCGATCGAGCAGGAGGGTACTTATCCTTTGCCCGAAGCTCAGGTGGATCGGTTTATGATGAAATTGCTGATCAAATACCCTTCCTTGGAAGAAGAACGGCAGATATTAAAATTGATGGTGGATCCCAAACCGGTGAAGATCGCTCCGGTGCTTACCCCCGCACAGATTATGACTATGCGTAAGGTGATGCACACGGTTTATATGGAAGAGAAGTTGAACGACTATATACTGCATTTGGTGATGGCTACACGCTATCCCCAGCGTTATCCCCGCCTAAGCGGATTGCAGCCATTGATAAGTTTTGGGGCATCTCCCCGAGCAAGCATAAATCTGGCAAGGGCAGCAAAAGCTCATGCCTATCTCGAAGGCAGGGCTTACGTGATTCCGGATGATATCAAAGCCATCGGCAAAGACGTGTTAAGACACCGCATAGTGCTATCTTACGAGGCTGAGGCCGAAGAGATAAAAAGCGAGGAGATCATCGGTCGCATCCTGGATGAAATCGAAGTACCCTAATTCCGGAGAGAATAGTGCATCTGGTAAGTACTGCCGATATTATCCAGAAGATCCGGAAACTGGAGATTCGTACCAAAAACATCGTGAACGAAATCTTCAGCGGAGAGTATCACTCCAGCTTCAAAGGACAGGGACTGGAATTCAGTGAAGTGCGTGAATATCAACCCGGAGATAATTATCGGGATATCGATTGGAACGTATCTGCACGGCTGGGTTTGCCTTTCATCAAGAAGTACAGGGAGACCAGAGAACTGAACGTAGTGTTTATCGTTGATATCTCCGCAAGCATGTTTTTGGGTACTTCCTACGCAATGAAGAAGGAACGCATC
>CAZJJH010000224.1:0-2922 GCA_964546265.1 uncultured Candidatus Cloacimonadota bacterium | reverse complement strand
ATGTTTGAAAAACGGGGGGATGTGAATCAAAAAAATAGCTTGACATAGCTAAGCAGATGTAAGACAATGACCTATCGTAAGATTATTTTGCCTCGCATACAGAATAAGGCAAAAATAAAAGCATAAAAAGGTGTTGCGCTTGCCCATTGCGCACCCGAAACTAAAACACAAGGAGAAACACATGCTAAACATTGAAACAATTCTGAATATGGAAAGCCTTGAACAAAATATCGGCAAAGCTGCCTTGATAGATTTTTTACACACGCACCTGGATCGCTTCCGGGATACCAAATCGGCTATTACCAAGGCCATTGACTACGCTTTCAGCGCGGATCCGGGTAGAGGCGGATATATCATTACGGCGAAAAAAGATGGTAAACTGGTGGGTGCAGTAGTAATGAACAACACCGGCATGCAGGAGTTTATTCCGGAATATTATCTCATCTACATAGCTGTAGATGCCTCCGAACGCGGTCAGGGCATCGGGGCAAAGCTACTGCAGAAAGCCTTTGATACTGCCGATGGCGATATTGCTTTGCACGTGGAATATGATAACCCCGCTAAGCGGCTCTACGAACGCATGGGCTTTAGCACCAAATACGCGGAGATGCGCTGGCAAAGGAGTAAATAATGGCTCGCCTGAAAGTTCACATCGATAGGCTTACAGAAAACATCGAAACCATCAATGCTTTTATGCGCAAACACGGCAAAGAGTGGTCCCTGGTGGTGAAGGTTTTGGGTACCGATAAAGCGGTACTAACCAAGCTCTTGCAGCACGAGGCGATCTTGGGAACCCACTCCATTGCCGTTTCTCAATGGAAATCGCTTCGCATGGTGAAAGACCTGAATCCCAGCCTGCGTACCATGTACATCAAGCCACCTTCCCCCAAAAATGTAAGCTATATCGTAAAATATGCAGACATCTCTCTAAACACTACTCTTAGTACTATAAAAGCCCTGAGCGATGAAGCGGTGAAGCAAAATAAAACTCACCAGATTATCGTGATGATCGAGATGGGCGAACTGCGCGAAGGCATCAAACGCGAAGGCCTGATGCCCTTTTATAAGAACATCTTTAAACTACCAAATATTCAGGTGGTAGGAATCGGTACAAATCTGGGATGTATGTACGGCATTCAGCCTACTTACGATAAACTGATCCAATTGGTACTTTATGAACAGCTTATCGAAGCAAAATTCAAACGCTCGATGGAACTGGTCTCCGGGGCTAGCAGCATCACTATGCCGATCCTGGAAAAGGGTAAAGTGCCCATCGGAATCAATCACTTCCGCATTGGTGAAGCAGCATTTTTGGGTACTTCACCTCTGGATAACAAACCCATTTTGGGTCTAAACACCGGTGCCTTTACCTTTGAGGCTACGATTGTGGAGCTATACAAAAAGGAAAACCAGCCAGATGGAGTGATAACTGATGCCGCGGTAGGCAGCACCGCTGAAGATGAGGTATCTGAAGAAGGTTCCAGCTACAAAGCGATTTTGGATTTTGGTGTCCTGGACGTGGATGCAGATCACCTGATTCCAGAGGATCCCGATATCAAATTCTTCGGTAACAGCAGCGACCTTACGGTTTACGATCTGGGAGATAACCCTCGGGGACACAAAGCCGGTGATACCCTGCGCTTTCGCTTAAAATACATGGCAGTAGCCAAGCTAATGTATTCACGCTTTGTGGATAAAATAATCATCGATAAAAGCTGAATTTAACCGAAAAATATAGCCCGAAAGGTGTAGTAATACCAGCCCGGTTGATCTGCACCTTTTTTTTGTGCCCAGTAAATGTGGCTCTCTATCGGCTTGGATTATTGCTTTTTTTATCTAATATGCCATCCCGCTGGCACTCTTATAGTAGATGCGTCTTCCAGCCGCATATTTTTCCAAGCGTCTGGAAGACGCGCATACTCAAAAAGATAGGCAGCTAAAAGCCGCCTTCACATTACAGCAGCCTTAGCTGCTTGTTTGAAAAGCCTTTCGTCTTTTATGGCAAACAGAGGCTTGCCTCCCCGAACCTGGAGGATGTCGCTGGCTTGCAATAGCCCCCGATAAAAGCCCTTTATGGGCTTCATTAGATGGTGTTTCCCTCATGCCTGAAGAATTGCTAAATATGGGAAACAAAAGGATATGTCGCCCACAGGGGGTTAAGCAATTATCTAAAACGCCGAACTTACGGCGCTCTATCGGCTTTGATTCTTATATATAATCTATCTGAAATACCGTGCTTATGGCACCCAACTGTTCACGATGTCCCAAATTATCCCCGGAGGCAATAACCAAAGTATGCTACTTTACGCTATCCCGATGGTTAGATTGCACCAAACAATTACTCTAAAGCAACCCGGGTATCAGATGAGCTAGGCTTCCGGCGAGATTTCTATTGCCACCAAGCTGATATCGTCTCTCTGTTCTTCTGTTTCCAACATATGATCCAAAATCTCATTCAGATGAGTCTCCTGCTCCTGAAGCGCAAGGGTAAGGCTTGCTTCCAGTAGCTCCATGAGGCCTCTGTTGCCCAGTTTTCGTAGTTTACTTGCTGTAGCACCGGGTTGATCAGTAATTCCATCGCTGTATAGATACAGTCGTGTATTTCGGCTAACATTTATCAGATGCTCTTCAATATTCAGAGTTTCATGCCATTTAGCTCCTCCCAAACTGGATCTGATCCCCCTAATCTGCTTAAGACCGCTAGTTGGTTCATCAGTAAAGAGCAGATGCTGTCCTGCTCCAGCAAAGATCAGGGAATCCCGCTTGGGGCTGATCCTGATCAAAGAAATAGCCAGACCATCTTGCATTCCTTCCTCGCTTTTCTGATGTAGAGCTTGGGCAACATCATGATGCAAAGTTGTAAGAATTTGGGAGGGTTTCTGGATGGTGGAATCTTTCACGATGTTGTTTAGCAAAGTATTC
>CAZJJH010000223.1:0-2992 GCA_964546265.1 uncultured Candidatus Cloacimonadota bacterium | reverse complement strand
TGGAATCTCCCGTAAGCACCGGATTTGCCCGCTTACAGTATGATGGTGGTGGAGATTGGTACAACGATCCTGAAGTGCTGCCAAATCTCGCTAAATTTGTAAATCGAGAACTGGGCAGTTCGATTCCTGCCGATCAAAGCGTTGTTAAAGCCGATGAAAGCAAACTCTTTGATTTTCCTTTTGTCTATCTTACCGGGCATGGCAACATCCGTTTCTCGGATACCGAGATTGAGAATCTGAGAACCTGGATGTTAAGAGGCGGCTTTCTCTATGCAGATGATGATTATGGTCTGGATGAAAGCTTCCGCCGGGAGATCAAGCGCATTTTTCCAGAGCGCGAACTTATCGAACTGGATGCCTTGCATCCTCTTTTCAATACTTACTTCGATTTCTCTGCCGGCTTGCCCAAAATTCATGAACACGATAAAAAAGCACCCCGGGCATTTGCTCTCTTTGATGATAGCGGACGCATGATGATGCTTTATACATATGAAACTAATATCAGCGATGGCTGGGCAGATCCCGATACCCATGGGGATCCCGCGGAGTTACGAGAGATAGCGCTTTCTTTCGGCTTGAACATAGTGCATTATATGATGGTGAAGTAAGGTGAGAATCTGCATAGTATCCGACCTTCATTACAAATATACTCCTCCTAATGCAGAAGACAGAGAAAACAGCCGGATGATCCTGGATTTTTTGGACAGCATTATCGGAAAATACGATATGCTGCTATTGGCGGGGGATATTTTTGACCTTTGGTTCGATTGGAACTACACTATTATCAAACAGTATTTCCCCCTTCTGGTAAAGCTTTATGAGATTTCGCAAAACGATTGCCGGATAATTCACATCAGTGGTAATCATGATTTTTGGTTTGGCAATTTTCTCCCGGAATACCTGAATATCCAGCTGGAAGATGAATCCTTTTTTATCGAAACCGATAACAAAAAGATTCTGGTGTGTCATGGCGATACCCATACCGTCAACGATCTGCGCTACCATGTGTTTCGCAGGATCATCCGATTTCCTTTTACCAAGAGGATTTTTAGCTTGTTGCATCCGGATCTTGCTTTAGGCTTGGGTAGCAAGCTTTCCCGCAGTTCAAGAGCCCGCAAAGATCCTCCCCCGATGCGTCGCAAGAAAAACAGTGGCTTACACTGCTTTGCCCGCAACCAGATCCGCCGGGGACTTGCCGATTTTGTGATCATGGGCCACAGCCACCATCCTGAAATGGTAGCGATGGAAGGCGGCTATTACGTAAATTCTGGAGAATGGATCTCCCAATACAGCTATGTTGAAATTATTTCGGGTGAGATCTTTCTAAAACATTATAATATAAATAAAGGAGATACAGCATGAATATTAAGAAGTACTACCTACCCTTGATCCTGATACCAGCAATTCTGATTTTAGGGCTTACCATGCTATACACACAGAATAGGACTCAAATAAACAATGCCAAGGAGGCACCCGTGCAAACAGATGCAAAAAATACAGTGAAAGCCGTGATCAATACAAATCAAGGTAATATTGAATTGGAACTATGGCCGGATATCGCTCCCAAAACTGTGGAAAACTTTATCAAGCTAAGCAATGAAAACTTTTACCAAGGCACCTATTTCCACCGTGTGATTCCGGATTTCATGATTCAAGGCGGAGATCCCAATACCAAAGACGACAACCGCATGAACGATGGTCAGGGCGGTCCCGGTTATATGTTTGAAGATGAATGCTATGCCGATGGACCTGAACTAAAGGGAAGGATCGAAACAGAAGAACAAGCCACCACCGTTTGGAGCGATCTGATCGTTCCTCATATGCAGAATAACCGCACACCCAATCCGGATATAGCTGCCACGGTCAAAGCCTGCCAGGAAGCCCAAAGTTTTGCTCCACTCATGGAAAACACTGTAGAGTATTACAAAGGTCTGGCAAAATTTGAAGGCAAACTCAGCTCCAAGATCTTAAAAGCTGAAGTTCTTTATGGCAATCTTGCCATGGCAAACAGCGGCCCCAATACCAATGGTAGCCAATTCTTTATCGTTACAAAAAAAGATGGTACCCCTTGGTTAAATGGCAAGCATACCGTATTTGGTAAGGTAAGCGCTGGCATGGACGTAGTTCACACCATCGAAAAACTTCCCCGGGACAATAGAGATAACCCGCTGGAAGAAAATCAAGCCATTATCCAGGGTATTTCTTTCCCTAAATAGTAATACATCATGGCAAAAACCAACGAATCTGCCCTGCAACAAGAAATTCTGGCATGGATCAGGCAAAACCAGTATGTGTATCTTGCCACCTGCGATAAAAACCAAGCTCGGGTAAGACCCGTCGTGATGTTTTTGCATGAAGAAAACTATTATTTTGCTACATTCTCGGGAGATTCCAAGGTTGCACAGATTCAGAACAATAAAAACGTGGAAGTCTGCATTCCGCTTTTGGAAGATGGCCATACCGGCTATATCCGTTTAAGAGGGATTGCCTTAATTGTAAATAATGCAGCGCTCAAGGCTGATGCTTCTGAGCGCTGCTATTTTTTCGATCAATATTTCAGCGGATACGACGATCCGGACTACACCCTCATCCAGTTTGATCCGGATTACGCAGAGTACTTGCGACCCGCAGAAAGCTATAGTCAAGGCTGTAATCTGAAAAGGTATTAAGAAATGAAAGTGTTTGAATACAAAGATGAACACCTGGGTAAGAGCTATATTGTAATCTCCAAAATACGCGAACTAACCAAAGCCTTGGGAGAACTTGTCATCACTTTTGATAATGGAGACAAGCGAGTAATCAGCGTGGAAAATCCGGATGAGACCCTCAATATGCTTTTAGACGCCCTGCGTGAGGCTTGATTTCAGATTCTAAAGCAATCAAAGTGGAGGCGGCTTTTAGCCGCCTTTTGTAGACGCGTCTTCCAGGCGCGTTATTAAAAAATGTGCAGCTAAAAGCAGCACCCACAACGCTGTCAGATTCCAAAGCACCG
>CAZJJH010000222.1:0-2998 GCA_964546265.1 uncultured Candidatus Cloacimonadota bacterium | reverse complement strand
CTACGTTCACATCGTAGAGGTCACTGGTTCGAATCCAGTATCACCCACCACTTCATTTCTTAGTTCTACTTCACCCAAAAACTCCCAGCACTCCCTTTTTGTTACTGCGTATATGCTTATGAGGCGGAGCTTTCGCCCTGAAAATCCTTGCCATGCAAATGGTTCCGGATAGTACTGCTTGCTTTTGAGCGTTGTCTGATCTTTCTTCCGGGATCGATCTCGCAAGCCCTTCCATATCCATGGCGGATTGCAGGCTAATAAGTTCCATAAAGAAAAAAAGCAGGATCGCCAAAATCCTGCTGTTTTAAAACAAATACGGCTCTCTTTCAAACCGAGTGGGTAGCCAGAAAAAAATGGCTCTCTTTCGCTTCCTTAGCTGCATAAAATATTATCTATAGCATTCATCCCGCTAATACCAAGCGTTTTAGCACCTTGTACACTGTAGGAGTGCTCGCTGAAGCGCCCGTTTTTAAACATAGGCGGCTAAAAGCCCTTTGTGGGCGACATAAAAATGGTATATACGCCGCTCAAGCAACCACCGGAAATTGAGCTATAGGATGTGTCACTCGCTCGATTTAAAAGAGAGCCACAAATACTATACTATTTTACCAGAAGTATCTTTGCACTTGCGCTTTCGTCGGGAGTGCTGAGCTTCACAAAATACAAGCCCGCTGGAGCAGTGTTTCCCAGGCTGTCTAAGGCATTCCAGGTGAAGCTTTTCACGCCGGAAGGGAGAGTGTGGCTATAGATTAACTGTCCCTTCAAATTGTAGATTTTGGCGGATACTGCGTCAGTATCCTTGGCATCTATGGCGATGTTTAGCTGATCCCGGAAGGGATTGGGATACATATTGTCGATGCGCAGGCTGGGAACATTATCCTGGAAGGGATCGTCAGAAGAGGTGGGATTCCAGATTCTGTTTACGAATTCGGGACGATCTACAAAGGGATTGCGGTTCCCCTGAAAGTCGTGCAACATATCGTTTCTGGTCCGCTCTGCATCGTCAGGGGGATCAGCGTAGTGCCAGGCAATCATGGTGTCCAGCATATCAACGCCTCCTTGATATATGCTATCCTGATAGCGGGTGTGGAAATACAGGATGGCGCGGGCAGTGTTGCCCTGGAAATATGGATTCACTTCAAACACGGTGTGCTGCCAGTTGTCTTTTCCGCGGTAGCTCTGCCAGGGGGTGTCGTTATAATAAACATTGGAGGCGGCAGTGCTGGCAACATTGCCAAAGGGCAGATTTCCGCGGGAAGAGTTTACCTGCATGGTGGTAATAAAGAGATGGTGCAGATCCGCTTTTTTGACGCTGGTTTCGCTGCTGCTGAACCAGCTTTGGGCGTAAGTATGTTCGGTATTGGGGTTACTTTGTCCGGAATAGGAGCTGCTGATCGGATATACTTCCCCGGTATAAACACATGTCACGGTATTTCCCACCTTATCCAGTTCCTGAAAGAGAAATACCTTAGCGCCATCGTAGCTGGAATAAGTGTTGTTATCTATCAGGTTATGCAGAGCGTAATAGAGATCGTCTCCGCTGAGGTTTTCCACGTTGTCGTAATATCCTGCCCAAAGGCTATATGATACAAGGGCTATCATTATGGTGAGTATGGTTTTATATTTATGCATGGGTCCTTCTTGTTCTTAACTAAAGTGTTGGGTATTGGGATCACTAAAAAAGAGTCTGGCTTCCGTAAGTTGAACCAGAATATGCAGGATGCTTGTATGTATCTCCTGCACTCTATCGCTGCGATCGGCTTTTACGATCAGTTCAAAATCTGCGCTTCCCGCCAGTTTGCCTCCGCTGCCGCCCAAAAGAGCTACCGTGGTGCAATTCAGATTCTTCGCCGCTTGTAAGCCATTGATTATGTTTTCAGAATTTCCGCTGGTGGAAAGCCCTATTACCACGTCTTGAGATGCGGCATAGGCCTGCACCCCGCGGGAAAAGATGTGTTCAAAGCCATAGTCGTTGGCAACGCAAGTGATATGGGAAGGGTCGCTGATGGCGATCGCGGGCAGGGCAGGGCGATCCAGATGAAATCTTCCGGTGAGTTCCTCCGCAAAATGCATCGCGTCGCACATACTGCCGCCATTACCAAAGATGATCACTTTGCCTCGTTGCAGATAGCTCTTGGCGATGGCTTCGGCGATCCCGGCTATGGTCTTGATATTCTCCGGATTTCTGCTGAAACCGTATAAGGTGGCTTCAGCTTCTGCAAAGGCTTGTTTGATATCCGGGATCATTTAGAGGCTTTCCTTTACTGCTACTTTGGTTTTAAGCTCGGCTTCTTCGATCTCGTCCAGTTCCTTCAGGGTCTTATTGATCAGCCTTACTCTGTCTTTATAAGGCACAAACGCGCTTTTAAAACCGTTTAGAATTACGGATTTCACGGTGCCGTAATCCAGGCCAAGTTCGTTGATCGCCAGCATATATTCATCTGTAACCGTCGTGTCGCTGATTGTGCGGTTGTCTGTATTGATGGTAACCCTCAGGCCATAATCGATGTAGAAATCGATGGGATGGCTCTGGATGTTTGCCACTGCTTTGGTGTGGAAGTTACTCTTGATGCAAATCTCCAAAGGAATGCGATGGTCGTTTACATAGTTCAAAAGATCACCATCTTCCACAAGGCGGGTACCATGCCCAATGCGGTGAGTTCCACAATAGTGCAAGGCTTGATGGATGGATTCCGGTCCATAAGCCTCTCCAGCGTGGATGGTGATATTGAGGTTATTCTTCAATGCAAGATCGAAGGCATCCTTGTGATCTTTGGCGGGGTGGTTGTATTCGCCTCCGGCAAGATCAAAACCGATCACGCCCTTATTCTTGAATGCGATGGCAAGTTCTGCCAGCTTGAGCGAAGTATTGGGATCCATATTGCGGATACCGCAGATGATTACTCCGGTTTGAATGCCAAAATCCTTCTCTCCCTGCTTTAATCCATCGATCACAGCCTGGGATATCTCGGTCAGCTTCAAGCCTTTATGGGTGTGC
>CAZJJH010000221.1:0-3000 GCA_964546265.1 uncultured Candidatus Cloacimonadota bacterium | reverse complement strand
CCATCATATTTTTACTATGGACTATCGAATAAAGGATTTTTCATGAAAAGATACCTAATCTTTGTTTTGCTGCTTCTAGCCTTGGGGGCTTGCAGTAAAAACAAAACTGAGCTGCCGACTGAAGAAAAGCTTGCTTTGGCAGATAATTATTACTCAAACGGGAAATACGCGAAAGCCGCCACAATTTACGACGACATCTCTTTTGAACGCAAATCTGCTTCTACCGCGTATGCTACCTTGAGGTTGGCGGATAGCTATTTTGCCATGAACAAATTTACCGATGCGAGACTCAAATATCAGCAGTTTATCAGTTCTTTCCCGGATCATAGCAATGTGGCAGATGCTTATTTCAGAGTAGCCGTGTGCTTTTTTGAGGAATCGTTAAAACCGGAGTACGATCAGGAAGAAACTCTTCTGGCGATTGATGCTTTCCGGGATTTTGCAGAGCGCTTTCCGGAAGATCTCCGTTTTGCCGATGCCTTGGATTATATCAGACGCGCCCAGTACAAACTAATCGAAAAGAAATATAAAAACGGCTATATCTACTATAAGATGAAGGATTACAGCGCGGCTTTGATGTATTTTGACGAAGTCATTGAGCTGGGCAATACTGATAGTTTGGATCGGAAATCCCTGTATTACTCCGCTTTATTACATCATCATCAAAAAAACGAGACCGCTGCCATGGCGTCTTTTAACAAACTGATAGAGAAGTATCCCGGCTCTAAAGAAGCAACCAAACTTAAAAGGAAATTCGATAAATAAGATGCCACAGAAAGAGAATTTGAAAGGCGCGTATGCCATTTTGGGCGGAAGCTTTGATCCCATTCACAACGGGCATTTGTATCTGGCGAAAGAAGTTTTGAGCCTAAGCCCGGTGCACAAGATTATCCTTGTACCCAGTTATAACCACAACTTCAAGGGTGAAGGCATTGTGCTGGAATATGACAAGCGACTCAAGCTTGCTCAGGATGCTGTGGATCACTTTACCCCCCTTCATTTCACGATTCATCCAGCCGAAGATTACCGCCCTCCCATTGAAGTATGGGATGCTGAGCGCGGAGAAAGCGGTTATACTGCGGATCTGATCAGAAAGCTTGTCGCGCAGCGGCCAAATCAGAGATTTGCTTTCATCATCGGGGCGGACAATCTGCAAAAGTTACCCCAGTGGCACGACTTTGACTGGCTGAAAGAGAATCTGCATTTCATCGTGCTACCCAGACCGGAAAGTGTAATGCCTTGTGATGTGCTTTCTTTGATCCAACACACTATTCTGGATATGCCGCTCTGCCCGGTTTCATCGTCCCTGATCCGGCAAAGGATTGCAGAGAATAAGAGTATTAGGGATCTTGTGCCGGAGGGTTTTGAACAGCGCATTACAGAGCTTTATAAAAAATGAATAGCAGCGAGAAGCGCTTTCTGGATCGCATTCCGCTTAGTGCCCCTCAGAGCAGGCCAGAAGAGGTGGCAAATGCTATTACACACGGAATTGGAGTAGGCCTCTCGATCGCGGCCCTGGTGATCTTAGTGGTATATGCGGCGCGAATCAGCGATACTTGGAAGATAGTATCGTTTAGCATCTATGGCGCAACCATGATCACTCTGTTTCTTTCTTCCACCCTCTACCATTCTTTCAAACAACCGTATGTAAAGCGGTTTTTCCGGATTCTGGATCACTCTTCCATCTTCCTCTTAATAGCCGGCACTTATACTCCTGTAACTATTGGCGCCATGCGTGGCGTTTGGGGTTGGACACTTTTCGGGATAGTATGGGGGCTCACTTTAGCAGGAATCATCCTGAAGATCTTTGCGATGAGAAAGCTTAAATGGTTATCGACCATGGTGTATTTGCTCATGGGCTGGGTCATCCTGATAGCGGTAAAGCCCTTGTTACAAAGCGTTCCCCAGAGTTTTTTAATCTGGATGCTCGCAGGTGGATTTGCTTATTCATTTGGAGTGATATTCTATGTTGCGAGGAAAATGCCTTATCACCATGCGATTTGGCATCTTTTTGTGCTGGCAGGGAGCATCTGCCATTTCTTTGGCATGCTAACTCTCATCAAATAAAGCCATTGCGCTTCTCGTTCAGATTGGTTCTGTAAACAGAAAGCTACCTACGATCTTGATCAATTTGCCATTTTTGAAGGATACCGTTACCACCGCGTCTTCACCCATTCCGTTCACGCCCAGAACTACACCCTGTTGATGCTCTTTGTGCCAAACTCTTTGCCCAATCTTAAAGAACTTATGGCTGTCCCGAAGCTTGGTCTTAGGTTTTTTATAATTGCTTTGCGGAGCGGGGGCAAGGTGTCCGGGAGACTCCAGCACATCGTCCAGATTTTCCAGAAACATGCTCGGTTCGGAGAAAGTATAGGTATCGTACAACCTTCTGGCTTGTGCCAGGCTGAGAATCAGTTCTCTTTTGGCACGGGTGATGCCCACATAGAACAGACGGCGTTCTTCCTCGATCTCTTCCAGAGTATCCATGCTCATCCGATGGGGCAGCAGTTCGTTTTCCAATCCCGCAATATAGACTGTGTTAAATTCCAATCCTTTGGCGTTGTGCAGGGTCATCAGGCGCACACTATCCAGCTCGTCTGAAACCTTATCCAGATCTGTCTGTAGTGCAATATATGGCATAAAATCTGCCAGTAGAGCACTGCGCTGGTTATCGGCCAGAAAACGCTCAGCAAACTCATTGACAGAAGCTACAAATTCGATCAGGTTTTCCGCTCTGGTAATATCCTTGGGGTCGCTACTTTTACGATACAAACGGATCAGACCGAGTTCTTCTACGATTTCCTTCACCAACTCAGCTACGGGTTGTTTGACCGCCAGTGCCCTAAATTCATCCATCATTTTGCAGAAATCTCCCACTCTTTTTTGGGCAGTAGATTTCAGCTCCGGGATTGCGCTAAGATTTTGGATGGCGGTGTTTAACGAAATGTGCGTTTTAGCAGCAAAGCCCAGAAGGCGGCTTACAGTAGTATTTCCGATCCC
>CAZJJH010000220.1:0-3013 GCA_964546265.1 uncultured Candidatus Cloacimonadota bacterium | reverse complement strand
TATAGCGGGACCGAATATTGCTCCGGTAATGATATATGCTATGATCACCGGTATTTTCAGATAATTTGCCCCTCTCCCGGTCAATAATGAGAAAAGCAGACATATCCCGATGAAGGAAAGTATGTGGATATCCTGCATTATTTGCTTTCCACTAACACCCTAAACAGCTCTTCTGCGTTATCGCATGCCATCAACCTTTCGATCAACTGATTCTTTTTCATGCGCAGCATGAGGCGAGAAAGCACTTTAATGTATTTTTTATCCTGGTGTTCATTGGCAACTATCATAAATATAAGTTGAACCGGCTTGCCATCAATAGCATCAAAATCCACACCATTTTGGATCTTGGCAAAAGCCACCACAAAGTCATCTGCCGCTGCTGTTCTGGCATGCGGAATGGCCACTCCATCCCCAATGCCGGTGCTCATGGTTTTTTCCCGGTCAAATATTGCTTTTTTCATCGCCTCTGCATCCCGGATTTTTGGGTCTTGGGCGATGAGATCTGTTAATTCATTCAGAACTTGATGCTTCTGCCCTTCTTTTAACACCAATACCCGTTCGGGTTTTAGAAACGAGCAAACTTCAATGGCTTCTGTCATCCTTTCCTCTTCTATGTAGATTTCATCAAGCATCTATTTTATGGAGCTAATTTTGTCAAGATTGATTTTCCCTAAAGGATCACCTGATGAACTAACCCTGCTTCGTTGGTATTTCAAGCTTGGGTAATCCTATGGCGATAGCAGAACCTAAGCTTGAATCCTTGTTTAAGTCCGGACAAATCAATGGATGAGCAAAAGGATTGACTAAATATATCTTAATGCTTGTTGCGGACTGTCACGCGGCTTGAGATCCACTTCAGGAGTTCTTACGCCCTGCTCAAGAATCGCTTAAGAGGCATATCTTAGCCGGCTAAGCCGTGAGACTGAGAACTGAGAATATATGAATCTTTATTTTCTGGAGAAATGGAAGATATCCCAATCGTATCCGATGGAAAGCATGCTATTGATTCGCTTACTTTCATTAAGGGCAAATTGCAGACGAATGGGAAAATTGAAGGCATAGAGACCGATTGAAGCATAATAGCAATATTCATCGTTTAAACTATCGCCCAATAATTCGTTATCATTGTAGCTAAGTCCTTGAATCCCAAATTGTAAATGGATATCCTGCCAGTAGTTACCGGATACGCCAAGCTGCATCACCCTGTAGTGAGGTGCGCTGATCTCGTATCTGGAATAACCCTTAAAGCCGTCTATGCCGCCGATGGGATATGGGGCATATTGCTGGGAATCTTGAGCGTCTATATATGTAGCTCCGCTAATACCAGCATCTACGGATGTAGTAGATGAAAGAGGGATATGAACATCGGCTCTTACCCTCAGATCGCTATACACAAAATCTGAAAGCTCTTCATCGCGGGCAAAATTCATCTTTGCATAGGAGAGAATCCCCCGTTTGGGGAAACTGTAATCATCCAGGCTTTCATAGTAAGTCTTTAGCCCAAATCCTGCCACCGCATAATTTCTGGAGGGCATCTCAGTTTCGCTGATTCCCCGATACAGGCTGGTATTACTATAATACAGGAAGACCTCGGAAATGATATTGTGCTTGGTAAATACTCCGATGCCGGAGGTGGCGCCCCATTCCAGGCTTTTGGTACTCTTTACCTGAAGATGATCCTCGTTGTAAGAATACATGGTTTTCTCGTTCAGATACGGGAAGATGCGATAGTAAATTCCCCAGAGTTCTCCAAAGTTCTTAACATAATCTATATTCAATTCGTTTCTGCCGCCCAAAACTATTTGCGCCAGGAGCTTGGAATTCTTCAGTACCTGGTTATCTATGCTTAAAATCGCGCTAGCTGTAAGCTTATCTTCATCGTTGTACGCGTTATTCAAGGCAAGGGCTTTGGGTTGGCGCTCTTGCACGTGAAAGATCAATTTATAGGAGCCGTCTTCCATGTATAGCAGCTCGGGATACAAAACGTTGAAAAGCTGAGAGTTCAGAGCATTTCTTGCTGCGATGGATATCTCCCCGGCACTGTAAGTTGCCGGCACTTCCATGCCTAGGTATTCACGGATTTTGGCAAAACTTAGCCGATTGTTTCCTTCTACGTTAAGCTCAGTTACAAAGAAGTCTTGCTCAGGATGCAAGTCTGGCAGATTGCGCGATGTCTTGTTTGCACCATAGATACGGGCAAACTCCCGGATCTTGTCTATGTGCTCCCTGGCATATAGTTCGCCAATGGAAATGATTTCTGCGGCATACTTAAAATCACTGGAACTATAGTAAAAGAGATCCGGTTCCAATAGCAGTTCACAATCTTCCAGGGTCTCATTCAGATTTCTGGTGATCCCGATGTTTATCGTTTGATCCAGTATTTCTATGATGCCATCCAAGTTTTCCTGATCCCTCAAGGAAGAATTGACTTTTAAGCCGATAACCGTCTCGGCTCCCATGTCTCGCACTTGGGAAATAGGAAGGTTTTGCGCAATACCCCCGTCGATATATACTCTTTCGTTCACATTGAAGGGTAGCATTAGGCTGGGAACAGAAAGGCTGGCACGCACTGCCTGCATCAGAGAGCCCTTGCTGAAAACTTTAGCATCTCCATTATGGAGGTCTGTGGCTACACAGGAGAAAGGAATGGGCAGAGAAGCAAAACTCCTGTGTCTGGCGGCAGGAGCAAAGAGCTCGAAAAGCTGTAGGTTAAGATTATTTGCCCGATACAAACTTGAGGGCAATTTTGGGTTCCAGCCATCATCCAGTTCCAACACTATATTACCAAAAGGCGCCCAGCGTTTTTGCCCCACATACAGATCTCTCCTGCTCAGATTGTCCGGGAGCAGCATGTTCCAGTCAATGCTTTTGGCAATGCTTTCTATTTCCACTGCGTTGTAGCCCATCGCGTATAAAGCGCCGATGACAGCGCCTATGCTGGTTCCAGAGACATAATCCGGCTGCAAGCCCTCTTCTTCCAATACTTTAAGGATGCCAATATGGGCAAATCCCC
>CAZJJH010000219.1:0-3026 GCA_964546265.1 uncultured Candidatus Cloacimonadota bacterium | reverse complement strand
GCTTGTGGGTCTGATGTTTCTTACCCTGTTCAATTCGGCATATCGAATGGCTTAGAGCTTGTTTCTGGATGACCTTAGTATTCCATTATGTTTGCCGCTTGCTTGCTACCACCTTTTCACCAAAAGGAATTTTGGATCAGAAAGCGGGTTGATAGAAGGGAAACGCGGGTAAAAATATCCAGCGATATGATATTTGCATTCAGCTTTTTCTTTTTCACTCACTTCTGAAGTGATGTCTTCCCTGAGAAATGCAAGCACACGGCGAGCTTTTGGATGCCGGCATCTGGGAGAAGATTTTCATTGACAGTAAAAGGTCTGAATGTCAAACTGTAATCATGACTTTATAATATAGGAGACACAATGAAGAAATCACTGTTATTTCTGCTTTTGGCCGTTGTTCTGATAGGCATGTTCGGATGCTCAGGCACTGCATCTGCTCCCAAGATGATCGTGAAATATGATATGGAGCTTTCTATGGTTAGAAAGGCCAGCGATATCAATCAACGCTACCGCGCACCTGTGGCGGACACTCTTGATGTAGTCCGCTATTCTTACGAAGATGATCTCTTCCGCAGCATCTGGAGTGCCACCGAAGGCGGATGGAATTTTACTCTTTATAACAAGAGTGAACAAGCTCTCATGATCGATTGGGATGAAGTAGTGTATATGGATGTGGATCGCATCGGACATCCGATATTAGCATCTGGCACCAGATATTCTGAACGCAACAATCCCCAAACTCCCACCGTCGTGGCACGTCGCGGCAATGTGGAAGAAACCCTGGTTTCCAAAGATCACATCTATCAATCCTCTACCGGAATCTGGGCAAAACGCCCGATGTTCCCGGTGGATTTCAGTGAAGCCCAGCGTTACAAAAATAAGAGCTTTAGCCTGATAATCCCCTTCACGGTGGATGGGCTAACCTCACAATATGAGTTTGTATTCACCATCGCTGATGTCCGGCAGATAGAATCCACCAGCAACCCCTGGCAGTTGTATCTTTTGGATCGCACCCTGGGCGTAAGCTTTTAAAGCCGATTTTCAGCTTAGCAGGCCGATGTTCATTTGAATCTCGGCCTTTTTTTATTGGGAAGAGCACCCCGCCCAAGCCACCCCTTCCCGGATGCTTAGTCCGGACTTCAACTAACTTTCCAGCTCAGATCGTGCTGTGGGCATAGCAAAATCCAAGGGCAAAGGATTCTTAAAGCTGCGCTGAATGGCAAAGGAAGGATGCAGCAAATTCCCAAACCGGAGCTAATATCCTGCGCCTTTTGAAAGAAATCTCAATTCCTGCATCTATGGACTTGCAAAGCAATTAACCGGGCGCGGATACTCTTAAGCATGAGCTTTACAATAAAGGCTCTTGACACAAATCTGAATGATTATTTTAGTAGGATAAAAGAATATTATGGGAGTTTTAAGAATGTTTCCGATTAGTTTTGGCAGCGATAATCACAGCGGAATCCACTTCACTGTATTTTCTGCCCTGCAGAAAGTGAATACCGGTTTTTGTCCTGCATATGGTGACGATCCACTAACCCAAGATGTATTACGTTCTCTGGAAAATATCTTTGGAGGAGGATGTGAAGCCTATCTTGTGCTTACAGGAACCGGGGCAAATGTGTTGGCATTGCAATCCTTGATCTCGTCCTTCCACGCCATCATTTGCGCCGAAAGCGCCCACATCAACGTGGATGAGTGTGGGGCTGTGCAAAAATGCACCCAGGCACGGCTGAGTCCCATCAAAACTCCGGATGGCAAGCTAACCCCCAAGTTGATCGCACCCCGGTTGTTGGGAGACAGGGATCAGCATCATAGCCAATTCAAGATCATCTCCATCTCGCAAAGCACCGAATATGGCACACTCTACAGTGTGGAAGAGATATCCGAATTGGCGGATTTTGCCCACAAACACAATATGCTGTTGCATATCGATGGCGCTCGCCTGGCAAATGCCGCAGCAGCCCTTCAGGTAGATCTGAAAACTATGACCAAAGATGCGGGTGCCGATATCATCAGCTTTGGAGGCACCAAAAACGGCCTGCTCTTTGGCGAAGCAATCATCAGTTTCCACCCGGAGCTGAGTTCCAATATGCGCTTCTTCCGCAAACAGTGTAACCAGCTTTTCTCTAAGATGCGCTTTATCTCAGCCCAATATGAGGCCTATCTGGATAAAGATCTCTGGCTGAAAAACGCTCAACACGCCAACGAAATGGCGCAGCTTCTGGCGAAACGCCTTCAGGAATTCAAACAGATCAAGATCACCCAAAAAGTCTATGTAAATTCTGTCTTTGCCACCCTGCCCAAAGCGTGGATGGCTCCCCTTCAAGAAAAATATATGTTCTACACTTGGGATGAAGCCAAAAACGAAGTGCGCCTGATGTGCTCCTTCAACACTCTACCAGAACACATCGACGAACTGATCGCAAGTATCCGGGAGCTGGCCACGAACTGATCCGGCAATATCATACTTGCATACAGGGTATTTTCATTTATACTGTCTTTAAACGAACACGACATGGAGATAAAAATGAAAATACTCGTACTGTTCTACTCTACATATGGGCACATTTTTCAGATGGCTGAGGCCGTGAAAAAGGGTGCTGAAAGCATAGATGGTCTAGAGGTGGTGCTCAAAAGAGTGCCGGAAACCCTGAATGATGAAATTTTGAGCCAGATGGGCGCGCTGGATGCCCAGAAAGCTTTTGCTCACATACCGGTAGCGGATCCAAGGGAATTGGCAGATTACGATGCCATCCTGTTTGGTGTTCCAACTCGCTATGGCATGATGGCTGCACAGATGAAAGCCTTTTTGGACGCCACAGGCTCGCTTTGGGCAAAAGGCGCATTAGTTGGCAAGATCGGCGGAGTGTTCACTTCCACCGGAACCCAACATGGCGGTCAGGAAGCCACAATCCTCAGTTTTCACACCGTGCTCTTGCACCATGGGATGCTGATCGCGGGCCTGCCTTACAGCTATGCTGGTCAATCCACAATGGAAGAAATCAGCGGAAACTCTCCTTACG
>CAZJJH010000218.1:0-3030 GCA_964546265.1 uncultured Candidatus Cloacimonadota bacterium | reverse complement strand
GGAGATATCAGGCTCTTTTTGATTCTTACGCTTCTGCCATCTTTGCCAAAATGCATCTCATCGGTGAGATGATAAAGCATAGCGATGCCTCTGCCATGACCCTCGATCTCAAAAAGCTCTTCATTTTGCACAGAATCAAGCCAGTCTTTATAGTCGAAACCGCTGCCTTCGTCCTCCACAAATATTTCAATCTCTTGGGCGAAATTATCTACTTCGAAACCAAAGTGCACTTTCCGGGAGCCGATTTTGGGATCTGCCATGCGAGCTTGAATAACTTTCTGCAATGCCTCGTGGGATAGCGCGCGTTCTTCCACGCTCAAGCCCAGGGTGCCGTGGATATATGCGTTGTAAACCATCTCATCTACGCAAATAAGCAATTCATTCAATACCCTGGGTCCTATCTTGAAATAGCTACGCATGTGGGAAGAGAAAATCTTGGAAATGGAAAATTTGGAGAAGTTTTTGGCCGGCATTTGGAAACTGAAGCTAGCTTTATTCAAATGCGAATAAAATTCCGCTTTATCATCCCGGTTTCTGCGGCGGAAGATCAGTTCCCGGATGGAATTGATCATCTGCTTGGTATCGATCGGTTTGCGGATAAAATCACTGGCGCCCAGGCGGATAGCTTCTATAAAATAGTCATGCTCCAGATATCCCGTCATCAGGATTACATCCAGGTTTCTATCAAAATCTTCACGGATCTTATCCAACAATTCCAGGCCGGATAAGCCGGGCATTTCTATGTCGCAGATTACCAGATCATAGTTACACTGGTGGATTTTGCGCAAGGCGTCACTGCCACTAAAGGCTGTATCCACCACGTAGCCACTGATTCCCAAAATGGCTTGGAGGGAATTTACAATGGCAATACTATCATCTACGATTAGTATTCTGGGGTGATCTGCCATATTTAGCCAAGGTTTACAGTAAACAACTGGTTCAACTTCAGCATGCTGAAAAGTTCATACACACTGTTTGAACTGCGAATAACCTCTATTTCTCCGCCTTTTGAGATGAAATCTTTATAAAAAAGCAGGATTTTGCCGATCCCTGTAGAAGATATATTCCTGCAATCCAGCAAATCCAACTCCAACATGGTGGCGTTGCTTGCCATTACTTCGCTCAGCTTCTCTTGCAACACATGGGCATTTTCACTGTTCAAAATACCTTCAATCTTCATCGTGGCTACGTTTTCACTAAAAGTAAGATCGATAGTCATTGGCATCTCCTCATTTTTTTTTAGTCTAAAAGCATTCCTAAGATTTCTTTGTGGATTGTCAAGTTTATTCTGCATAGCCGCGGATCCTGCGCAAAACCTCGGATTGTACCTGTGCCGGAGCGATCTCGAATTTTTTGAACTCCAGAGTGTATATGGCGCGTCCCTGGGACAAGCTGCGGATGCGTGTGGAATAACCAAATAGTTCCGAAAGAGGAACTTCTGCCACTAATTCCTGCTGATAGTCGTTGTATTTCCTCATCTCTTCGATCCTGCCGCGTTTGGCATTGATGTCCGAGATAATATCTCCCACAAAATCATCCGGAGAGATCACCGTAAGAAGCATGATGGGCTCCATTATCACCGGTTTTGCCTGTCTCAGACCTTTTCCTATTGCCATCGAGGTGGCGATCCGAAAAGCCAGTTCATTGGAATCCACCGGGTTATGATCCCCATCCACAAGCTCGATCGCGACCCGTTCAACATTGGAGCTGATCAAAGGGCCATCTGCCAGAGCACCCAGAGCGGCTTCTTCTATTGCTTTCCAATATTCCTGGGGAATCTTGTCTGCTGTTATGGAGCATTTGAAGGTGTTTTTGCTGTCATCGCTAATGTCTTTCAAAGGAATCGGGCTAAGCCTGAAGGTAACTGAGGCATAATTGCCCTTACCATTCATATCGCGCTGAAACACTTCGGTAGTCTGTACCATCAGGGTAATGCTCTCTTTGTAGGAAACTTGAGGATTCCCCACGTTTGCACTTACGCCAAACTCGCGTTTTATGCGATCCACAATGATATCCAGATGTAGCTCTCCCATCCCGGAAATAAGGGTCTGCCCGCTATCCTTATCGATGTGCACGCGGAAGGTGGGATCTTCTTCCTGAAGCCGCTCCAGAGCGTTGCTCAGATTATCCTGGTCGGCTTTGGTCTTGGGCTCGATGGCAATGGATATCACGGAATCAGGAAAATGCATCTTGGTAAGGGCAACATCCATGCTTCCATCGGTGATTGTATCTCCCGTAACCAGGAACTTGGGGCCTACTATGGCTCCGATATCGCCGGCATGCAGGCAGTCTTTGTCGTTCTTTTTATTGCTCATCATCTGCAAAATCCGGGCTACTCGCTCCCGCTTGCCATTAGTTGTATTCAAAAAGGTAGCGCCTTTTTTCAAGGAACCGCTGTACACTCTTACGTAGATTAAGCGACCCACATATTTATCGATCTGTACTTTGAACGCCAGACCCACAAATGGAGCGGAAGGATCTGCAGAGAGATATATCGGCTCGTGCGTTTCGGGATGCATGGCGTGAGTATCGCCAATATCCAGGGGTGAGGGAAGAAAATCTATTACCGAATCCAGCAACAATTGCAGACCTTTGTTCTTTAGCGAAGATCCGCAAAGAACCGGGATGAAAGCTTCCTCTATCGTACCTTTCCGGATGGCTCGCTTGATAATATCTTCCGGGATATCTTCACCTTCAAGAAACAGCATCATCAGTTCATCGTCATATTCTGCTATGTTCTCCAGCATGTGTTCCCGCGCCAGCAGGGCTTCCTCCATCATGGCATCCGGAATATTGATGTGGCTGGTTTCTGAGCCTTGAGTTAAGGGATCAAAATACCAGGCTTGCATGCTGATGAGATCGATCACGCCTTCAAAACAATCCTCCCTTCCGATGGGGATGTTGATCGCGCAGGCCTTTGGGTTCAGTCGCTCGTGAATCATCTGAATCACCCGGTCGTAATCTGCACCAGTGCGATCCATTTTGTTTACATAGGCAATCCGCGGTACATTGTAACGATCCGCCTGATGC
>CAZJJH010000217.1:0-3041 GCA_964546265.1 uncultured Candidatus Cloacimonadota bacterium | reverse complement strand
CCGGCTCCGCTATTGGTATCGCCGGGGATGAAATTGTTTATAATCAGGTTATCATGTACGATTCCACTAGCGTTTAAAAGATATATTCCGGTCAGATTTGCCTCAATATGGTTGTTGCGAATTGTGGCATTGATTGCCCCTGCGCCCACTACGTCCCAGGCAGTAATGCCCTGTTTGTAATTATGATGGATATAGTTGTGCTCGATAATGGGATTGTTTTGCCCGCCTGTAGATTGGTTGGCAAGCTGAATCGCGCCATAATATTGGGTTACAGTGCCGTTGTAGCGAACTTCATTGTGGTGTACCCAGGCATTACTATTTTGCGGGATCAGAATGCCATTTTGCATGGTATGTTCGATGATGTTGTGATGCACGTTCATCGGCGCCGGATCCGGATTCCCGATTCCGTAGAGATGCAAGCCCCGCTGATTGTGGCTGAACCTGCTGTAGGACACTTCGATCGGAGAATCTACAGCATTGACACCATACTCGGCATATTCCACCACAATGTGCATGAAGTTACTCTGCACGCTTTCGTTTTCCAGGCGCAGACCTTTCCAAAGATTAGTGGGAGGAGTTTGCCCATTTTCAAAACGGATGCTGTCTGCTTCGGTGCCGACTGCTTGAATGGAACCTTCAGCGTTTATTCTAAAATTTCCCATCGCCCGGACTATAACGCCGGGCTCGATGGTGAGTACCGCTCCGGCAGGAACGGTTACATCGCCAACCAATAGATATGGATTATCCGCCTCAGTCCAGGTACCGCTCTGCGTTCCGGAAACCTCTATGGCAGATATCGAACTTATGATAAAAAGGGCAAGAATAGTATAAATAAAGCTTTTCATGGTAACTCCCCGGCTAAGCCGCCTGATAAATGTGTTGTTTAAATTGCAAAAAAGGTGGAGAGGCACATATTTCGGCCGCTCCACCCGAATGTTGTGTTAATTTCTTACTCGCTAATGGCCGAAACCGGGCAAGTTGCAATGCACGCACCGCAATCAATGCAAGTGGCTTCATCGCATTCAGCCTTGTCGTTTACCATGCTGAGAGCGCTAACGGGACATACGTCCACACATGCTCCACAACCAATGCAGGTTTCTTTATCAATCTTTACTGCCATGATAAGACTCCTTCTTTTTTTTCGCCACTATCTCCGGCAAGGGATATTAGTCAAGCCTTTTTTGGCTACGGGTCTCAGCACAAAGACTAGTCAGCCTGCGTGGGTAACAAGCGCAGGTAGCTCAGCCCTTAGCTTGATTTGCCACCTTATTAGCAGCGGCTTTTACCTCTTCATCATCGGCAAGATAATAGCGATTGTGGACCTTGAGATCCTTATCAAACTCATAAACAAGGGGAATCCCCGTGGGAATGTTCAGGCTCACAATCTCGTTATCTGAGATGTGATCCAGGTTTTTGACAATGGCACGCAGACTGTTTCCATGAGCGGCAAGAACCATTTTGCGTCCAGCTGCCAGGCGAGGTATTATCACCTCATTCCAGAAAGGCATGGTGCGGGCAACAGTGTCCTTTAAGGATTCACAGAGCGGAATCTGAGCCTCTTCCAGGTGAGAGTAGCGCGGATCCAGCCCGGGATAGCGTTCATCCCCTTTCTCCAAGGCCGGCGGAGGTGTATCGTAACTCCTTCGCCAGATCAGCACTTGTTCATCGCCATACTTCGCGGCAGTCTCAGCTTTGTTCAAACCCTGCAGTGCACCGTAATGACGCTCATTGAGCCGCCAATCGTGATGCACCGGGGTGTACATCAAATCCATCTCGTCCAAAACATACCACAGGGTGCGAATCGCGCGCTTGAGCACCGAGGTATAAGCTTCATCAAAAGTGAAACCAGCCTCTTTGAGACGTCTGCCGGCTTCTTTGGCCTCTAACACACCTTTTTCAGAGAGATCAACGTCGGTCCAGCCAGTGAAGAGATTCGCTTTGTTCCACACGCTCTCTCCGTGTCTGATCAATACAATTTTATACATTTTCATTACTCCTTATAGACGATGCCTTTTATGATGGCATAACAAACCATCTCCATCTGTAGTACTTATATGGATTCAAGGCATCCGCAACAATCTGTTAAGTCTTTTTGCCGCAAGCTCCATCCGGCTTAGTTTTATAAGTAAGAACCCCCTGTTTCGCTTCCACTACCCGCGCCATTATAAAAAAGAAATCCGAAAGGCGGTTTACATATTTGGTAAGAATTGGGGAAACTTCATCCACTTTTGCCAAAGCAATGATGCGCCGCTCTGCCCTGCGTGCGACAGTCCGGCATATATCCAGCCGCGAACTCGCCAGACAGGAGCCAGGAATCACAAATCCCTTGAGCTGAACCTCTTCTTCAAAGCCATGAATGGCATCCGTAATGGCTTCTACTTCTTCCTCGCACAAAGGCATGGGATAGCTGCCATCCGGAGTTGCCAATTCTCCCATCACCCGATACAGGCGATTTTGCACATCAAGCAGCATTTGCTTCAGAGAATCGTCTTCGATATGATGTTTGGCTTCGCCAATGAAGGCATCCAGTTCGTCCAGATTTCCATAGGCTTCCACACGGGCATCGCTTTTGGACACACGCTGTCCGGTATATAAGGAAGTTTGCCCGGCATCGCCGCCTTTGGTAGTGATGCTCAAGGCTGCTACCTCATCGCTATTACTGAGATTTCTACCAAACCGTCTTTGGGCAGGCGTGCTACCTGAATCGCTTCGCGCGCTGGGTAGGGAGAGCTAAAATTACGAGCATATATCTCGTTGAGCTGGGCAAAATCATCCATATCCTTCAGGAAGACCGTAACTTTCATTACATGAGACATCCCCATGCCGGCAGCGTCCAGGATGGATTTCAGGTGTTGAAAAACCAGGTTTGCCTGTGCTTCAAAGCCTTCTGCCATCTTGCCAGTATTGGGATCGATGCCCAATTGACCACTTACAAAAAGGGTGTCATTTTTTAACGCAGCCTGAGAATAGGGTCCGATTGCTGCCGGGGCACTGTGAGTCATGATAGATTTCATCTTGTATCTCCTTTGTCGTTTATTCTT
>CAZJJH010000216.1:0-3095 GCA_964546265.1 uncultured Candidatus Cloacimonadota bacterium | reverse complement strand
CTTGGTACTTGTGTACCAATTTCAAGTGCCAAGTTGTACCATTTTTAATTGCCACCTACACAGCCTTAGCTTCTTTCTTAGAAAAGGCTTGCGGTCTTTATGGCAAGCAGGAGCTTGCCACCCCAGAAAATCATGCTGCCCTAAGAAAATGAACAGAAAGTGTCTGATTTTAATTGATAAAAAGTGTAAGCGATGTTACTAATCTAAAGTGTAAGCGATGTTATGTTCATTCAAAATAGGCGGTACAGCGACCGCCTGTACTGTTGCGCCTTTTGGTAAAAAAAGAGATCGGCTGTACATCTTCACCCTCATACTGCTATTTTGCTAATTTTATTAAAAATGATATTGCACGCCAAGCCCGCTCAAATCCCGGTTTGGGACGAGCTGCAGACTTGGGCTACTATCAAGCACAAGTTTGGCGGTAAAATAGCCGACGATTGCTCCCGCAAAAACATCACTTGCCCAATGGTTGTTATCGTGTACCCGGGAAAGCGAAGTGAGGGTGGCGATACTATATACTGTGGGTGCTACCCAAGCTGCTTTGTATTGTGCGGCGATAATTGGAGCAATGCTCCAAACAATCGTTGTATGTCCTGAAGGAAAGCTATCCTGCTTACGTTCAAAGCTTTCCCAGTTGAAGAGCTGTTTCCCTTTGTCGGCGGAGGGGCGGTTTCTTTGGGTTAGAAGCTTCACGCTCTGAGTGATGCCCTGGGCCAAGAACAGGCTCTTTAAGGAGAGCAAGCCGGTATCCATGGTCCGGGGAGAGTTTAGCGCATATCCGCCCAGAATTGTGGCCCCGATTGCCGGAATTACAAAAATACCTTCGCCAAACTGCTTGGCTCCAGTCATCAAGCTATTACTGAAATCCGAGCGATTGTTCTGCGCAAGATCACGCAGTTCTTCATCCACCGAATATATGGCAATGGTGCCTAGCACGCAGCCACCAGCCAGAATCCAGTCTTTAGCGTGCCACTGCCGGGGAGCGCTTAGGCCTTTAAAGACTGTTTGGGGGTAGGATTCCAGGTAGAGCCGGGCATAGCTTTTGTCTGCTTGATTTGCGAAGCATAAAGTTAAAAGCATCCCCAGCAGCGAGATCAACAGGAGTTTCTTCATCAATAACTATTTCCCCAAAGAATAAGAGATAAAACTTAGCAGGGCATTCATTTTGGCATTATCTCCTAAATAGTAAGCTTTTAGGATGGTGTGAATTTTTTGGTGGTCTAACCAGGCATCTTCCTTGACCATCCTGCTTTCTGCCAAATCCAGAACCTCGGCTTGATGGTCCTGGAGAAAACGCTCAGTTCTGGAAATGCTACTCGGCTTCCGGATGCGTTGCTCCAGGGCAATTCTTGCCTTCAGTGCGAAAGTACGGTAAAAATACGAAGCGCTTTCCCCGCCAATGGCCAGAGGGTAGCGCCGAAGCCTGGGTTCATATTTGTTTATCAGCCCGCGGTGCAGACCTTCATTGTATTGTTTAAACATGCCATAGTGCCAGTGTTGTTCTATCACGGAGCTTTGTAAAAAGGGCATATGATTCCGAATGTTCAAATCCAGATCGCAGAGATCCGGGTAATTGATGGTTCTGGGGCTGAAACGTACGTAGAAAAGATTCATCCACAAGGGTTTGGGCATGGTTTCAGGGGGAGGCAATTCTGCCACGGCGGCTTTTAATGAATCCCAAAACCCAGTGTATAGGATCCGGTTTATCTCCGGAATAAAGAAAGTCTCCGGCTGCATGTAAAGATAGTTCCCAAAGCTTCTGAAATCTGCCTTACCCGAATTGATAATACTATAAAAATGGGCAAACATCGAGCGAAAACGGAAAAGCTCGCCATACATGCCATCCAAAAACACATCTGCGTCTGCCCCCAAGATTGGGAAGTAGCCCATCAAGGCGCTTGAGGCGGGATTGTAACCAAAGCCTCTTTTATACAGATATTCGCAAGCAGAATCCCAACCCCGGGTGGCTTGTTGATCTGGGATAAAGCGGAAGGGGAGCTTGAAATCTGTGGCTATCTGGCGGGAGATGTTGTAGTCAGCGCCTTCGTTGGTGCCAAAATGCACTGTATCAAAGGGCATGCCGGAGTCTATCAGGATCGCCAGAAGTGCTCTGATATCCAGACCTCCGCTTAGACCAACGCATACTTTCAGATTGTTTTTGAGCGGCAGTAAGCAGAGATTTTGCATTCGCTTGTCCATATCCCCCGGCTCATTTTGGGGGATGAAGGGGGAACACTGCATTTCCATACCCCGGCGCGTAAGCTCCAGCCTTCCTCCTTGATACAACATTTCCACATCTTTGAAATAACTTTGCGTGGAGGGGGCGTAGCGCCGTTTATGGGGTGGGAAGAGGCTGTGCCAGTAAGCGCCGAATTTGTAGGGATCGAGCTGCGCGAGCCCAGCTTCTTTGATCAAAGGAAGCTCGGAACAGAAGAAGTAATAGTCCCTGGCCTTATGAATGAATAAGCTGCGCTTTGCCAGAGGATCGTTATATGCGCTAATTCGCTCCGGGCCAGCAATCAATAGCAACCAATGCCCATCCAGATTTGAAATTTTGCTTTTATCCTGGAGCATCTCTGCCCAATCTGAGGCCAGGGGATAGCTATAGTCATCTCCGTTTCTTAAAATCGGATCTCCCAAAACGAAGACCTTATGCTTTGCCAGGTTGGGGTGATCGAAACAGAGCAGGTTTTTTCCGGTTCCCCCCGCGTGGATAGAAACTGTCTCACTCTCGAAAGTGAAAAGGGGTGTACGCAGTCTCTTTTTTTCTTGTATATGCGTGGTGCTAAGGTATCCGTATAACCAGCTCATCTCTCCCCAACTATTTTTTTAATAGTCTTCAACAAAGGGGGTTCTGCTTTTTAGTCAAGAGCTTTTTGATATCTGGTTTGGAAAGCGGCATTGAGTTCCGGTTGCGGGGAAAAAAGCCATTGACAGCCATTAGCGTATAAATGAAGTGGTATCTGCTTGAAATTAATATATTTTGGGCAGGACTACGACAAAAAAGATGAGGAAAAACAAATGGAAATCAGCAAAACCTATTCTCCACAAGACATCGAGAAAAAATGGTATCAGACATGGGAAAAAAAAGGATA
>CAZJJH010000215.1:0-3125 GCA_964546265.1 uncultured Candidatus Cloacimonadota bacterium | reverse complement strand
TGCTTTAGGGGGCAGCAATCCGCGCTCTTTGGAGAGCACTTCTTTGAGAAATTTATCCGTTCCTACCAAGCCTTTCATCAATACATCTGCCTCGCCATCGTGCACCATGCGCACGGCTTCTTTGGTAGCAAGCGCACTATCGGGAATATCGATGATCTGATAATTGTTTTCATCGAGCGCGTATTTTGCAATTAAAGCTTTGATAAGCTTTGTGTTTCCAATCAGTATGGGGAACGCGAAGCCTTCAGAGACGGCTCGGCAGATGGCACCAATAGTATTGGCATCTTCTGCGGCTGCAACCGCAATGCGTGCCTTTTTACCCAAGGCTTTGGCTTTGAGGACGATATCATTTAGGGATTTCATCTTGCTATGCCAACATTGCCGCCAGGGCGATTGAGTAAAGTTTGCTTTTTTCGCTGTCGCCGCGGGAAGTGAGCACGCAAGGTACCCTGGCTCCCATAACGATGGCGCAAAGTTCGCTCTTCAGGAGCTTGACGATCGTTTTATAGAATGCATTGCCGGCTTCGATATTGGGGAAGAGGATGCAATCTGCATCTCCGCAAACTTCGCTTTTCATGCCTTTGATTTTGGCACTCTCTTGATCGATAATCAGATCCATGCCCAGAGGGCCTTCAACGATTCCGCCTTTGATCTGTCCGCGTTCTGCCATTTTGCTGATGATGGCGGCATCGGCGCAGGAGGGAATTTTGGGCAGGGTCTGTTCACTTGCCGCCTGTAGCCCCACCTTGGGACGTTCGATACCCAGGAATTGAGCGGTCTTGATCAGATAATTGGTAATTGCCACTTTTTGATTCAGATCGGGCAGGGGAATGATGGCCACATCCCCAAAGATCAACAGTTTGTGATAGTTCAGTGGCTCTGCCACCGTTACGTGGGAAAGGATGGCTCCTGGATCCATCAGGCCTGTTTCTTTGTTGAGAATAGCCCGCATATAGCGATCTGTAGAAAGCAGACCTTTCATCAGGAAATCGCCTTCACCCCGGTTGATCAGATCCACTGCCTGTGCTGCGGCAGCCATGTCGCTTGAACTATGAACGATTTTGAATATTGTGGGATCGATCTCGTGATCTTTGCATACTGCGCGAATTTTGGTTTCATCACCCACCAAAATTGCTTCGATGATGCCCATCTGAACGGCGCGGGATACCGCCATAATGGTATGGGCATCAATCGCCCATGCTGCTACAAGACGCTTTTTTGCTCGTGTTCCCAGAACTTCAAACATCTGGTCCAGTTTGCGAATTTCCATTAGTTCTCCATATATATTCGAATTTGTTTTTTAAAAATACCACGAACGCAGCAGATTTGGTGCGCCATCCCGGATGTTTACCGTGCGTTGCTCCGTATGTAGCAAAGAGCCGTGTGGAGAGAAGTATTCGATCCGCAGGCTATGCTCTCCTTTGGGTAGGGGAACCTCCGTGATAAGTGCTTGTCCCGGGAAAAATTGGGATATTCTGAGGTCTGCGTTTTCGCTTAAGAATACTGCGGCATCCGCGACCAAGCCCAAGAGGGTAGCGCCCAGATCGCTGCTATTCTTTTCTGCCTCTTCTTTGGCGCGCTCTGCGGCAAGGCCCTTCATCACTGTGCGGCTAACGCTTTTCAGGATTATCATGGGTTCTTTTAGCTCGAAGCTGCGCTTGGCAACCTGGCTGAGATCTTCCAGCTTGTGCAGGTTGTAGCGAGTGCCATCCTCGGTTACCACATCCACCCTGCCCACCCGGGCGGGACGCTCCTCAATGTAGGGTATGGCAAATTTAAAATAGTATCCGTCCTCAATACCTGGCCAGGGGATGGCATCTATATCCACTTCCTTCCCTGAACTCGCCAAAATCAGCATATCTTTGGAAGTATGGATATGCATTTCCAGAGGTAATTTGGTGGGACCCCGATTCACAAAACTTAGTACCCGCAACACATTATCTTCGCTGTTGTTATTGGGATGCGTGATATCCGGAGCGGAGAAGGGATACAGTTCGGGCTGGCTTTTGAAGGCAAAATTGATATTGTCATAATCAATGCGGGCATCGTCTTTTTTGTTATCCGCCAGATAGAGCACCATGCTGATATAGCTTGCCAGAGCGGAGGAATGGAATCTTCCGCGGGAGCGTTTGAATTGCACCTTGGCATCAGCCTCGATATCCATATCCTTGGCGATTCTGGCATATTTTTGTTCCAACGCGCTCAGCTTGTCATCCACTCGGCGCACTTCCACCATGGCAGCGTCGTGATCTCCCAATTCCAGAAAGTTTAGGGCTTTGAACACATTGATATAAATATCCTCATAATCTTCACCGGAATATTCCAGGGATCTGTCGTTCAGGATCATAGAGCCTGCAGCGCGAGCGATGCTTTTGGTATAGAGCTCCTCAATCGCTTCTTCAGCCAGAGAGAGCAGCTCGTTGCTTTGTTCCCAATTGCCATTTATATGATGCAGCATGCCGGCATCCAGATAGTAAAGAAGCCGTTCTTTGTGGCGATACATTCCCGGCTTTTCCACGATCTTCAATGCAGTGGGAATGTCCCGACCGGCCATCGCGCGGTCCAGATCTTTGCGGATTCTGGAGGAGTTTATGTTAGCTGAACAGGAAAAGAAAAACAGGGCGGCAAAAACCGGCAGAACCCATACAAGGAATCTGGATCCAGGACCTACCGGTTTGCCAATTGATTTCATTGTGAATGTTTTATTTGAAACGGCTGCGTTCTACAATCTTCATTATTTCTTTATTGCCGATCCAGACTGTCTCGGTGGTTTCCACGTCGATGAGTTCCATATCCACCTGATAGTATTTGGCAGATGTGCGATCCACCTTGTCCATAATGGTTTTCACCGTGCCTTTTAGCATGTAATCAGCACCCAATTCGGCTGCCATCTTCTTAGCAGTTTCTTCAGAGGCATAATATTGCTGATCCTCACGCTCATCACGCACTTCTTCACGCATATCCCGGCTTGCCACAAAGCGCACAGCGCCGCTATTGATGAGCTCGCGGGAGATATCTGCCACAAAGGTGCCCATTTCAATATGCTCGCTGGAAAGATTGCGCATGGTGCCAATGATTAGCACTGGAGTGCGTCCTTCTTCTTGCAAAAAAGTGCTCAGCCATGG
>CAZJJH010000214.1:0-3152 GCA_964546265.1 uncultured Candidatus Cloacimonadota bacterium | reverse complement strand
ATGAATATCCACTGGAAGAAGGCATGAATCTGAAATTTCAATACAATAAAATCTCGCAGTTGCAATTGATCAAACAACTGGGAGTAAGGCAAAAAGCATTGCCAACTCTTAAGAATAAGGAATCCGCTTTGCGCGTGGAAGTAAAAAAAGCTCGCGACAAAGCCACAGAATTGGATTCCAAGATTTCAGAGAGGACGCGAGAACTGGATGCCTTTATGAAACTCTGGGGCGAGTTTGACCCGGATTTGATATCTGTGAAAGATGTGCAGATCAGGACCCGAAAAATCGCCGGAGTAAAGACCCCCCTCTTGGAAGATATCAGTTACGAGATCAAGGATTTCAACTTGTTCACCGCACCGAGCTGGTATCTGGATGGTATTGTCCTGCTCAAAGAGCTGTCCCGCTTACAAATCGAACGGGAATTCTTCCTCCGCAAAATGCATATTCTGGAGCAAGTGCGCAAGAAAACCACGCAGAAGGTGAATCTCTACGAGAAAGTGCAGATCCCGGCTTTTGAAGAAGCCATCCTCAAGATCAAACGCTTCCTGGAAGACGAAGAAAACCTCAGTAAGGCAGCACAAAAGATTCTGAAAGACCGGCTGGAGGAGCTCACATGATCGAGAAAATGAAGAAATACACTTTCGTGCTCTATCATCTGGATTATGCGGATTTCCTTGCCCGACTGCAGGAACTGGGTATGGTACACATCATCCGCTCTACAGACGATAAATCCGAAACATTGCAAATGAATCATGAACTGCTGGAAGAGTATAGTAAGGCTCTGAAGTTTCTGCAAAAGATTGATGCCGGCGCCAGTAAGCAAAGCACCAATCTGCCGACAAAAGCGCTTTTAAACCAAATCAATAACGCGCGTGAAGAAAAGGAAAAACTGATCCGCAAACAGGAAGCCTTACGTAAGCAGATCAAAGATCTTCAACCTTGGGGTCACTTTGAATATGAACTGGTAAAACGCCTTCGGGATAACGGTGTGGCAGTGCAATTCTATCACTGCCTGAAGAACCATTTTAATCCCCAGTGGGAAGAACAATATACCATAAGAAAAATTGCCGAACGCAGTGGTATACTATACTTTGTGCTATTATACAAAGGTGAAGAACCAGCCCTGGAGGCAGATCGCTTCTCTTTCCACAATAAGACCCTGTTTGAGCTGGAAAAAGAACAAGAAGAACTGGCCAACAGAATCGAAGCAATCGATGAATACTTCAGCGGTATCGCATCCGTTGCCATCGAAACCTTCCAAAAGGAGCTTCAGCGTTTAACCGGTGAGTATGCCTATGAGGAAGCCCGCTTACAAGGTGTTAGCGAAGCCGAGAATCATCTTAAGGTAATTGGGGGCTGGATCCCCATCAGCAAAGAAGACAAGCTGAAGCAGTTTATCAAAGAACAGCAACTGGTATATTTCTCAGAAGAAGCCAGGGTGGAGGACAATCCGCCCATAAACCTGAAGAATAACTGGTTCAATCGCTTGTTTGAGCCAATAACCAAGATGTATATGTTGCCCAAATACAATGAGTTCGATCTCACGCCATTCATGGCGCCTTTCTTTATGCTCTTCTTTGGGTTCTGCAATGCCGATATCGCTTATGGCATCATCTTGATCATCCTCACTGTCGTGCTCCGGGCAAAGCTCAAAGATCCAACTACCAAAGCCATGATGACGCTGGTGATGTTCTTTGGCATATCCTCCATTATCATGGGCTGGGTAATGGGCTCCCTTTTGGGCTACGATCTCAAGAAAATTCCTGCCATCGGCGAACAGATATTGATCAGGAATAACGATCAGATCTTTAATTTTGCCCTGCTCTTAGGGGTTATCCAAATTCTCTTTGGTATAGCAATAGCCACAGTAAAAAAGATACGCCAATCTGGACCACTGCATGGGCTAAGCGAATTTGGTACATTTATGTTTATTGCCGCGCTTTCAGTATTGGGAGCACAACAACTGGGAACAGATATCTCCCCCATCCAGCCTTACTTGAAATACCCCATCTGGGCAGGTCTGGCATTGATCCTACTTTTCAACAAGCCCGGCAAGAATCCACTGATCAATATCGCCGGTGGACTTTGGTTGCTTTATAATATCGTTACGGGCTTCTTTGGCGATATCCTCAGCTACATCCGACTATTCGCTTTGGGAGTCTCCAGCGCGATCTTAGGCTTTGTGGTAAACAGCATTGGTGCGCAGATGTCCGGCATCCCGATCATCGGTCCGGTAATCTTCATCATCTTCATGCTCTTTGGTCATTCCCTAAATCTCGCTCTGGGCGCTCTCTCCGGATTTGTACATCCCTTACGCCTCACCTTTGTAGAATTTTTTAAGAACGCCGCTTTCGAAGGACCCGGCATTGAGTATAAACCATTTTCAAAACATTCTAAGGTAAAATAATTAGGAGGTTTAATGAACCCGGATACCTTAAACACAGTAGCACAAACCACAGTCACTGCCATGGCGGGCGGGAATTTGGCATTTTTCCTTGCCTGGATCGGAATCTTTCTGATGGTAGCTCTTGCCGGAATCGGCAGCGCCATGGGAACGGTTATCGGTGGCAGCGCATCAGTGGGCGCCATGAAAAAACGCGATGATATCTTCGCAAACTGCATGATCCTTTCCGCTTTGCCCGGAACTCAAGGACTTTACGGATTTGGAGCTTTCTTCATCCTGAATGGACACATCACTCCTCAGATCAATATGTTGCAAGCCAGCGCAATCTTTGGCGCGGGCCTCATCATGGGATTAGTGGGTATGATCTCTGCCATCCAACAATCCAAAATCGTTGCCAATGGCATCGAAAGCCTTGGCTCAGGTAACGACGTATTCTCCAAAACACTCATCCTGGGTGTATTCCCAGAGCTTTATGCCATTGTTGCCTTTGCTGCCTGTTTCCTTATCTCCGGCGCTATCCCCGGCCTGGCATAAGAAAGAATCAACTTATATATAAACGCATCTCCGGATGCGTTTTTTCTTTTTCTCTCCTGATCTCGTTTATCCTCTTGATATTCAAGATAATTTTATCATCGACAACTGCTGGAATCATGCAAAACATTAGTTTCATGAACTTGCTGCGCATCTCCTGAAATAGGGATGATCTTGATTCTGAAAACGAATCTTTATAACCACAGCAACGTGGGCA
>CAZJJH010000213.1:0-3165 GCA_964546265.1 uncultured Candidatus Cloacimonadota bacterium | reverse complement strand
TCATACTCTCTGCCATATTTTTCTTCATCCCATCTCCTTAAAATTCTTAGTCCTCAATCTTAAATATCGGATCGAGTTCTTTTACGGCACGCACATCGTCCACCCGTCTCACCGGCGTAGAAATAGGTGCCTCATGTAATAATTCCGGATTTTCAATTGTTTCCTGCGCTATTTCGATCATAGCCTGCGCAAAAGCGTTCAGAGATTCCAAGCTTTCCGTCTCGGTGGGTTCGATCATCATCGCTTCCGGGATAATCAAGGGGAAATATATGGTGGGTGCGTGGAAGCCCTTGTCCAGCAAACGTTTGGCAATATCTAATGTAGATACTCCCTGCGCCTTTTTCTGTTTGCTACCATCCGCCACAAATTCGTGCATGCAATATTCCTGATGCTGAATATGGTAATAATCTTTAAGAATTGCCATCAGGTAGTTGGCATTGATGATGGCGTTTTCACTTACCCGGCGCAAACCTTCTGCGCCCAGCATCTTGATATATATATATGCCCGCACCAACACAGCAAAATTGCCGTAAAAAGTATGCACTTTCCCGATTGATGTTGCTTCATGAGAATAATCCAGATGGTATCCTTTGTCATCCTTGGAAATCATCGGCACCGGCAGGTAGGGCACCAGTTTTTCTACTACTCCCACCGGTCCGGCTCCGGGACCCCCGCCTCCATGAGGAGTGGAAAAAGTTTTATGCAGATTGAAGTGCATGATGTCAAAACCGATCTTACCGGGCTGCACTATGCCCAAGAGCGCGTTCAGGTTCGCACCATCCATATAAATAAGCGCGTCCACGCTATGCAGGATTTCGGCAATCTCTTCGATCTGGGTTTCAAACAAGCCCAGAGTATTAGGATTAGTAAGCATAAATCCGGCAGTATTTTCATCCACCAGTTCTCGCAGACGAGCAATATCGCATCGACCTTCGGCATTGGATTTCAGCTCCACGACGTCGAAACCAACTAAGCTGCAAGTAGCTGGGTTTGTACCATGTGCGCTATCCGGAATAATAATCTTTGTTTTATGGGTATTACCTTTGGCTTTGTGATATGCAGCAATGATCTTGATTCCGGTAAACTCGCCCTGCGCACCCGCAACAGGTTGTAAAGTTACTTTTTTCATCCCGGAAATCTCGGCGAGATCTTCCTGGAGCTCATAGAGCAATTCCAGCGCCCCTTGTAGAGTACTTTCGTGCTGATAAGGATGGATATTGGCAAAGCAAGTATGACGCACCATGCTTTCATGAATCTTAGGGTTGTATTTCATGGTGCAACTTCCCAAAGGATAGAGCCCTTTTTCGATGAAATGATTTTTGTGGGAAAGCTTGATGTAATGGCGCATCACGTCCAACTCACTGAGTTCCGGCAAGCGCGCGGCTTTGGCACGCTGATAGCGAGCCGGAATAATTTTATCCAATGGAGTATCAATCTCACGAGAAGGCAGGCTTACTCCCTTACGCCCTGGGGATGTATATTCAAAAATAGTTTTAGACATGGCAAACCTCCTTCATCGCATTTACAAACTCATCAATTGCGGCTTTGCTTTTCTTCTCGGTTACCGCCAGCATCAGGTCATTTTCGCCCACTGCCACGCCGGCATAAATACCGCGGGGTAGCATCTTTGCGATGAGGTCTTTCGCTTTTATGGGAATAGTGATCACAAACTCCTTAAAGAATGGCGCATCCGGGAACTTGAGTTTAACATCGGGAATTTTGCTAAGCTCTTCTGCCAGATAGTGTGCCTTTTGAGTGCTCTGAATCGCAACTTCTCGCAGGCCTTCCTTGCCCATTAGACTCATATAAACCGTAGCCGCGAGGGTGCATAGGGACTGATTGGAGCAGATATTTGAAGTGGCTTTGCTGCGCCGGATATGCTGTTCGCGAGCTTGCAACGTGAGCGCATAAGCGCGGTTTCCCTCTTTATCCAGAGTTCCGCCCACGATTCTGCCCGGCATCTGACGATTCATTTCCAGCTTTGTAGCAAAAAAGCCAAAGAGCGGTCCACCCATATACATGCTGTTTCCCAGGGCCTGACCTTCACCCACAACTATATCGGCATCGTATTCGCCGGGAGCATTTAATACGGCTAGAGAAATCGGATCCACAGCGGCGATCAGCAGGCATTTGGCATGACTGTGCACTATCTCGGAGATTGCCTTAGCATCCTCTATGTTCCCAAAGAAATTTGGACTTTGCATCACTACCGAACCAATGCCTTCATTAAGCATTTCCTGCAAAGCCTTGAGATCTGTAAGACCGTTTTTGGCAGGAATTGTGATCAGTTCTATGCCCACACCTTCAGTGTAGGATTTTATTACTTTTACAAACTCCGGGTTAAGAGTAGCTGGCAATAAGGCCTTTTCCAGTTTATTCTTGCGCACTGCCATAAGAATCGCTTCGGCGATCGCGCTTGCAGCGTCATACATCGAAGCATTGGCAATCTCCATCCCGGTTAGTTCACAAATCATGGTCTGATACTCATATATAAATTGCAAAGTACCCTGGCTAACTTCTGCCTGATATGGAGTGTAGGCAGTGAAAAACTCCGGACGGGATACTATAGAATCCACCGCGGCGGGAATAAAGTGATCATACACGCCAGCTCCCAGGAAGGAATTGGCAGATTGAGCGCAGAGGTTGTTGCAGGTCTGGCTCTTAATCTTTTCGGTGATCTCCATCTCAGAGAACGCCTTATCCAGTTTAAGCCCGTCCTTAAGACGGAATTTGGCAGGAATAGCCTGGATGAGTTCGTCAAAATTCTTAACTCCGATTTTGGCAAACATCTCCCGTCTATCTCTATCAGTATTAGAAATATACGGCATTTTTGCTCCTTTCTATGCGTCGTAGAATAATATTTTTTCCATGCTTTCAGATATGCAGTTTATGTCAATGGAATTCTCTTTCTATGCTCCTGTAGGATTGCATTAGCAGATGATTCTCACAGGATACTTTTCGTCGGCAACATTGTTGGTAGGACACTTCCGGAATAGTTCTTGAAATGGCTTGTGAACTGCTCAAGGGGCTTGACGATACCCTGAATCGGAATTCACCGATCTGATCCACAATGCGCTCAGGCGCAAAGATGCTGCCTCTTGCCGCATACTAACGCCAGGAAGACTTTTCTACCCAACCCGCCGCAAGAGCCTATCTTATCAACGT
>CAZJJH010000212.1:0-3179 GCA_964546265.1 uncultured Candidatus Cloacimonadota bacterium | reverse complement strand
GCCTTATAAAGGGACTCTATTTTGCCGGGGAAAGCCTGGCTTATAGTCTGCCCAGTGGTGGATTCAGCATTCAGATGGCATTTAGCACGGGCTATCTGGCAGGGAAATCGGCACTGAATAGTATTTGATATATTCAGGCAAATGAATTATTATATTTGTATGTTAGCAAATAGGAGTGAATGTGATACAACTTGAAAAATACACCCTTAAGGCAATGATTGAACAGACGATCGCTTCCTACCCAAACCGCCCTGCGCTGGCAATGGTAGATGGAAAGCCCATCAGCTACGACCAACTGGGCGGGATGATATCTGATGTGATAAGCATGTTAAAAGATCATGGAATTCAGAAAGGCGACAAGGTGGCTCTGCTGTCGCAAAACCTTCCCAATTGGGGAGTTGCGTATCTGGCAATCACTTCCATGGGGGCAGTTGTAGTACCGATCCTGGTGGATTTTCATTTAAACGAGATTCACCAGATTATCCGGCATAGTTCGGCAAAAGCAGTGTTTGTCTCAAACGCGCATTACGATAAGATCGGTTACAGCGATCTGGATCCTCAGCCCATTATGTTTCTGATGGATAGCCTGAGCCCCATCGAGCCGAATCTTAGCAAGGATAAACTTACAGATTTTATCCAGGAGCGCAAAACAGCATGGAAGAAATTCCGCAACAAAGCTCTACAAAGCGTTGGCCTGGTGGATTTTGATCCGGCAGAAGATGATTTGGCAGCCATCATCTACACTTCAGGAACTACCGGTAGCTCCAAAGGAGTGATGCTGAGTCATCGCAATTTGGTGATGGATGCCTGGCTCACTCTGCACATTCAGCATGTGGATGAAAACGATCGCCTGATCTCTGTGTTACCGCTTTCACATACCTATGAATGTACTATTGGTTTTATCATCCCTATGATGACGGGGGCATGCGTATACTACTTGGATAAACCACCCACGGCACGGATCCTTATTCCAGCCATGCAAAAGATCAGACCCACAATGATCCTTACCGTACCGCTCATCATCGAAAAAATCTTCAAGCTACAGATATATCCCCAGCTTAACAAAAATCTGCTGATGCGCGAAATGTATAAAGTTCCACCCCTAAGAAAAGCTTTGCACAAAGTGGCAGGGAAAAAACTGATGAAAACCTTTGGCGGGAAACTGCATTTCTTCGGGATCGGCGGAGCCCTGCTTTCGCATGATGTGGAGCGTTTCCTGAGCGATGCCGCCTTCCCTTATGCTATTGGTTATGGCTTAACTGAAACCTCCCCATTGATTGCGGGATGCAGCCCTTCAGTGGTGAAGTTCCGGTCTACTGGAACTGTATTGCCACAATTGGATGTGCGCATTGTAGAGCCCGATCCCAAAACAAAAGTGGGGGAGATCCAGGTGAAAGGGCCTACAGTAATGATGGGTTATTATAAGGACAAACAGCGCAGCCAACAGGCTTTTACTGAAGATGGCTATTTCAAGACCGGGGATCTGGGCAAGCTTACCAGAAAGAACTACCTCTATATAAAGGGACGCATCAAGAACGTGATCATCGGGCCGGGTGGAGAAAACATTTACGCCGAAGAGATCGAAGCGAAACTGAACGAAGCAGAAACTGTGTTAGAATCCATGGTCTATGAAAGCGAAGGCAACATTATTGCCAGAGTGTTTTTAAACTACGAGATTCTGGATGCTCAATACAACCTTACTAAAATGGGCAGCTCCCAAGCCGAGAAATTCATCGAAAAACATCTCATTGACCTGCGAGGGCACATCAACGCCAATGTGGCTTCATTTGCCAAAATGCATAAGATTATCGAACAAAAAGAACCGTTTGAAAAAACTCCCACCCAAAAGATCAAACGATTCCTCTATCAATAGGAGAGCCGATGACGATTGCCGCAGTATTTGAACAATTAGAACGCTTCGCTCCTACAGCTCTTGCTCAGGATTGGGATAACGTGGGCATCCTGATCGGCGATTCCAGCCGCCGGGTAAAAAAAATCCTCATCAGCCTGGATGCGAGTCCCAACGCAGTGAATTACGCAGTGGATCAGGGCTTTGACCTCATCTTGAGCCACCATCCGCTTATCTTCAAACCCCTGAAAAGCGTTACACACCCCGTGATCCTGCAGATGGTCGAAAATAAAATTGGGCTCATCAGTATGCACACCAATTTCGATTCCGCCATCGGTGGGGTAAATCACGCTCTGGCAGAGAGCCTGGAGATGGAAATTCTGGAAAGCCTGGGCGAAGGGGACGCACGCGATATCGGGTTGATTTGCTCTTATCAAAAATCCTTCTGTTTGTCAGAAATCGCCAGTTTTGTAAAAGAAAAGCTAAATGCTTCCGGCTTGAGATTTTGGACTGCCGGTTGGGAGGATCAGCAAGAGATCAGGCGTATTGCCGTCTGCGGCGGGGCTGGAGGATCTGTCTTGGCGCTGGCTGAGCAAAAAGCGGATCTGCTGATCACCGGAGACATCTCATATCACAGCTTCCTGGATAGCCATATACCCATCATCGATGCGGGGCATTTTGCCACAGAGTATCCGGCGCTGAAAACTCTGCAGGATTTTCTGGCCCCCACGGGCATACCCAGCGAGATCTTTTCCGGGGAAAAACACGAATGGCAGCTCTTCATGCGCTATTTGTAGAGGAAGATAGATACGCGACGCTCCATTGTATAGCTCATTGTTAGGTGATTTACAGGGATGATTTCCGGAATATTGTCTCTGCAACAGCTAAGGTATTGTGCGACGCATATCGTTTTAGCATTTGCCGGTCAACATGCATAAGCTAAATCAATTTAGCGCAAATGGAGGCACAATTTTGTGTTTGAATCTGCTGGCAGGATTCATCTGATAATCCAGGCGAAACACTCGCTGCCGTCAGGTATGTAAGACGGCATATTGCCATTTTTTGCTTTCTTTAGCGAATTATCCCAAGCATCGAATCTGCAATTCCGCCTTTTTACGCATTTGAGCATCTTTAGCCAAGCGTTTTGTGTTGGATTTGGCAAGCACCGTATCTTACTCAAGTGCAAGCCATTATGCTGATAATCGGATTTTGCTATAGGATATCAGTTTTTTTCATTGACAGAAAAAGCAGTATGGAAAAGATGACAAAACGATGCGCGCCCTTAGCTCAATTGGATAGAGCATCTGACTACGGATCAGAAGGTTAGGGG
>CAZJJH010000211.1:0-3185 GCA_964546265.1 uncultured Candidatus Cloacimonadota bacterium | reverse complement strand
TTGAATATGGTGAGAGATGGTCTGGCAGACGGCGCAGCGGTAAACTACTATTTCGGCAGAATGAATGCCAGGAGCTACGATCTGCATGATACAGATATCCTCTTCGAGCCATCAGCACTTTATTTCGCGGCGCCTAAGGGTAGCAATGAACATATTCTGAAAACTGTTGATAAATATCTTGGAAAGCTTAAGCGTAGACCGGATACTGTTTATTACTCAATCTTGCAGAGGCATACATCGGAAGCCCATAAACATGGAATACCACGGTGGTTAAGCTGGGGCGGAGCGATGTTGCTGATTGCGCTTTTGGTGTCCCTGGGAGTAATTATGCTGTTCAGGCACAAAGTTAACCAGCGCACAAAAGAACTAAAACAGGCAAATCTGGAAATGGAAAGGCGCATTGAAGAGCGAACGGAGGAGCTGTCGCTGGCAATGCAAAAAGCGCAGGTGGCGGATATGTTGAAATCCGCTTTTCTGGCAACCATGTCTCACGAATTGCGCACACCCCTAAATTCCGTAATAGGTTTTACCGGGATTCTCTTAAAACAAACGCCGGGACAGATCAATGAAGAGCAACAGAAGATGCTGGGCATCGTGCAAAAAAGCGCAAAACACCTTCTGGATTTGATCAACGATGTGCTGGATATCTCAAAGATCGAAGCGGGGCAATTGGAACTTCATTACTCTGATCTGCCTTTGGCACCTATGCTGGAATCTCTGGTAATGCTTCTGGCTCCTCAAGCTGCAGAGAAAGGGATAGACCTGGTATTGAAGACCAGTCCCAATCCCCAAAGCATCCGGACCGATGGGCGGAGGTTGGAGCAGGTGATCATCAATCTTTTGAGTAATGCCGTAAAATTTACGGAAAAAGGCGAAGTGGAGATTAGCTACACTCAGAGGGATGATAAACTGGTGCTAAGCGTCAAGGATACCGGCATCGGCATTCCTGAAGACAAGATTGACAGGATATTCCATCCCTTTATTCAATTGGATTCTGGAAACAACCGCAAATATGAGGGCTCCGGCTTGGGCTTGTTCATTGCACAACGCATCGTAGCGATGATGGGAGGGGAGATCACGCTGCAAAGCCGGCTCAATAAGGGCAGCACCTTCACGGTGGAAATTCCGGTGAAGGGAGGAGGGGAATCATGCAAAGATGCATCCTCATCATAGAAGATAATAAGGATAACTATTTTCTGATGCAGTATTTGCTGGAAGCCAGAGGTTATAAGGTGATCGGGGCAGACAGCGGCTGGATGGGAATAGAGTTGGCAGTTTACAACAATCCGGATATCATATTATTGGATATCCAGTTGCCGGAGATGGATGGCTATGCGATTATGCGCAGATTACGTTCTACTTCGGAACTGGCTAAAGTTCCAATCGTAGCAGTTAGCTCCTATGCAATGGCAAATAGCAAGCAACTTGCAATGGATTCCGGAGCCGATGGCTACATCGAAAAACCAATTGATCCTGACAGCTTTGCGGATGAAATTCAGGCTTTCATGGATCAAGCTGCTCCAAGGGAGAGTTTATGAAAATCCTGAGTGTGGACGACCAAAATGACAACCTCTACCTCATGCAAAGCATGTTGGGAGATAAGCACACTATCTATGATGCAAAAAACGGCAGAGAAGCACTGAAAATTCTGGAAAGCAAAAAAGTGGATATCATCATCAGCGATATCCTGATGCCGGTTATGGATGGATTTGCGCTGTGTCAGGAGATCAGACGAAATCAGGATTACAACAGCATCCCCTTCATCTTCTATACCGCTACTTATACCGGTGCTCAGGATGAGGAGCTGGCAAGGCAGATGGGGGCGGATGATTTTATCATCAAACCCTGTGCCGCGGATGAATTTTTGCGCCGGATTGAGCGTGTGTTAGAGATAAGTAAAGAAATTGAGCCCAAGCGCTCTACCGGGGAAATGAACAACGAAACCGTATTAAAACTCTATAATGAAAGATTGGTAAGGAAACTGGAACAAAAGATGTTGGAACTGGAAACTCAGATTCAGGAACGTGAGAATACCATGGAAGCCCTCAAAAGGAATGAGGAACTGCTAAAAGAAACACAATCCCTGGGCAAACTGGGGGGATGGGAATACAACCTGAAAACCAAAGAGATGTATTGGACCGATGAGATGTATATTCTTCATGACATCGATCCCATGAGTACCTCAAGGCAAGAATTGGTGGAGGTCAGCATTTCCGGCTATCCCCCTGAAAGTCGCATGCTTTTGGAAGAGCATATGAAACGGATAGCCAAGGACGGGGTTCCCTATCAACTGGAAACATGGTACACGACCCGCAAAGGGAACAAAAGGTACATCAGGGCTACCGCTAAAGCCATCATCGAAGATAACGAGATTGCCAAAGTGATTGGCACATTTCAGGATATCACAGAGCAAAAAGAAGCAGAGATAAAGCAAAAAGAGCTTCAGGAGCAACTCAGACAAGCACAGAAATTGGATTCTATCGGCCATCTCGCCGGGGGTGTGGCGCACGATTTTAATAACATCCTTACGGTAATTCTGGGTTACTCCGAAGAGATCATAAACAACCTTCACGAACAGGATCCACTCCGCAATGAAATCCAGGAAATAATCAATGCCGGACAAAGGGCATCCAGCCTTACCCGACAATTGCTTACTTTCAGCCGCAAGCAAGTAATCAAACCCGAATTGATAAACATCAACGAGGTGATCAAAAATCTTTCCAAGATGCTGATGCGCTTAATCGGCGAGGATGTGGATTTTATTCTGAACCTGGCCGAAGATGTGCCGGCTGTGATGGCAGACGTGGGGCAGATGGAACAGGTGATTATGAATCTGGTGATAAATGCCAGAGAAGCCATGCAGATGGGTGGCTCACTAACTATCAGCACTTTTGCTTATAAGGCAGATGAAGCCTTTATAGCCAGGCACCCCATGATCTCTGGGGAACACTTTGCTGTGTTAAAAGTACAAGACACCGGTTGTGGGATGACTAAAGAAATGCTTGAGCATATTTTTGAGCCGTTCTTCACTACTAAAGATAAAGGACATGGAACAGGTTTGGGGTTGCCCACTGTATACGGGATAATCCGGCAAACCGGAGGTAATATTCACGTGGAGAGCAGTCCCGGGAAAGGGGCATCTTTTGTAATAATGATTCCAGCCTCAGGCGAAGCGGAAACTCGTA
>CAZJJH010000210.1:0-3218 GCA_964546265.1 uncultured Candidatus Cloacimonadota bacterium | reverse complement strand
CCCTTTAAAGCAGTGCAGATGGGAGGTCCTTCCGGGGGCTGCATTCCTGCCTCGCTGCTGGATACAATCGTGGATTACGATTCCATCAACGCTACCGGCGCCATTATGGGCTCCGGCGGAATGGTGGTAATGGATGAAGGCACCTGCATGGTGGATGTAGCGCGGTTTTTTCTGAATTTCACCCAGAATGAATCCTGTGGGAAATGCACCTTCTGCCGCATCGGGACCCGCCGCATGCTGGAGATATTGACCCGCATCACCGAAGGTAAGGGTGAAATGGAAGACATCCAAAGGCTGGAAGAGCTTGCCGTAAACATCATCAAAGGCTCGCTCTGCGGCTTGGGACAGACGGCACCCAATCCCGTGCTTACAACCTTGCGTTATTTCAAGGATGAATACCTTGCCCATATTCAGGAAAAACGCTGCCCTGCCGGGGTTTGCACTTCACTTCTGCGCTATGAAATCATCGCGGAAAAATGTATCGGTTGCACAGCGTGTGCCCGCAAATGCCCGGTTTCCTGCATCTCCGGCAGCGTGAAACAAGTCCACGTGATAGATCAGGATAAATGCATCAGATGCGGAGCATGTTACAGCGCCTGCAAATTCAATGCCATCAGGAAAGGATAGTGCCCATGCAAGTAAAATTGAACGGAAAAAATATAGAAGCTCCCGAAGGAATCACCATTTTGGAACTCGCCAAACAGGAGGGAATCCATATCCCCACCCTGTGTCATGATGAAGAATTGAAACCCTATGGCTCCTGCTGGGTTTGCGCTGTAAAAGTGGAAGGCAGACGGGGCTTTGTAACTTCATGCGGCACCATGCTGAGCCCAAATATGGAAATCACTACCGATAGCGATGAAATCCACGCCGCTCGTAAAATGGCGCTGGAACTTCTAATCAGCAATCACTATGCGGATTGTGAAGCTCCCTGCAAGGTAGCATGCCCGGATCACGTGGACATACAAACCTACGTGTCTCTCATCGCCAATGGCAAATATCATGAAGCCGTAAAAGTAATCAAAGATACCCTGCCCATGCCGCTTTCTATCGGAAGAGTGTGTCCGGCTTTCTGTGAAACGGAATGCCGCCGCCAGATAGTGGATGAACCCATCGCAATCCGCCAGCTTAAACGCTTTGCTGCGGATCAAGATCTGAAAGACTATTGGCAATACACAGCACAGAGGAAATCTGACAAGGGCAAGAAGATCGCAATCATCGGCGGCGGACCCAGCGGATTAACCTGCGGGTATTACCTTGGTATCGAAGGCTTTGAGGTGGATCTTTTTGAAGCTGAAGATGCCTGTGGCGGTTGGCTGCGCTATGGCATCCCCCAATATCGTCTGCCCAAAGAGATATTGGATGAAGAAATTGCCCTGATGTGTAGCTCCGGAATGAAGATCCATACCAATAAAGCCCTGGGTAAGGATCTCAATCTGCAAAGCCTGAGCCGCGATTACCACGCGGTCTATCTGGCATTGGGCGCGCAAAATGCTGTGGCTATGCCTGTGCCCGGCAGTGATCTTGCCGGCTGCTATCTGGGAGTAGATTTTTTGAAGGCTCATGCCAAAGGCGATACCCCCGCTTTGGGCAATAAAGTGGCAATCGTAGGCGGAGGAAATACCGCGATTGATTGCGCCCGCACCGCCATCAGACTGGGCGCGGATGTGAGCATAATATACCGCCGCACCAAAGAAGAAATGCCCGCCGAGAAATTTGAAATAGAAGCTGCAGAGCACGAAGGTGTGAAGTTTCACTTCCTCTGCAATCCAGTGGAATACTTGGGCACAAATGGCAGGCTGAAAGAAGTAAAAATAGAAAAAATGCGCTTGGGAGAGCCGGATAAAAGCGGCAGACGCCGTCCCGAACCTACCGGAGAATTCTTTAGTGAAAACTTCGATAGCATCATTGCGGCAATCAGCCAGATTCCGGATATCAGCGCCTTTGCCCTACCCGAAAACGAGATTGAGGGCAAGCAAGTGCCGCTCTCCCGCTGGCAAACCGCAATTGTGGATGAGACCACGATGTATTGCGGTATGGCAAACATCTTTGCCGGAGGAGATTTCCAGCGTGGAGCCGCCACTGCCATCGAAGCTATCGCGGATGGACGCAAGGCTGCCGAAGCTATCACCGTATATCTGGAAAAGGGTGAACTGCCCAAGCCACGCTTTGTCTTCGATTCCAAGAAGGCAGCCAAAGTGCAAGATGTTTCACCTCAAGAATATGAAATCTATAGCAAACAAACCCGGGAAAAAATGCCGGAAATCGAGCTGGATAAAGCAAGAAGCACTTTCCGGGAAGTGGAGCTTGGCTTCAGCGAAGCTCAGGCCAGAGCCGAGGCGTCTCGCTGTGTGGAATGCGGATGTCAGGTAAATACTTCCTGCGCCCTCAGAAATTATTGCAGCGAGTATCAGATCGAACCCGACCGCTTTATGGGCAGCATCTCCCGGCATCCCATCGATTACAGCCATCCCTATATCTTGCGGGATGCCAATAAATGCATCAATTGCGGAAGATGTATCCGCACTTGCGCCGAAATCCAGGGAGCAAATGTGCTTGGCTTCATCTATCGTGGCTTTGCCGCCGTGATGGCACCGGAATTTGGGGAATCCTTAAGCAAAACCACCTGCCTTTCCTGCGGCAAATGTATCGATGTGTGCCCGGTGGGAGCTTTGGTGGAACGCAATCTGCATTATAAACTGAACCCCGCAGAGAAAGAAAGCTATCGGCAAAATTGCGGCTTATGCGGTGTCGGTTGCGATATCAAAGTAGAAACTCAAGCCGGTAAGACCGTGCGCGTTACCACTCCCGAAGAAGCGGGATTCAACGGCAAAAACCTCTGCTTTAAAGGACGCTTTGGCTGGCAAATAGAGAAAGAAAAGCTGAGCCGACCTTTGCTGCTAAGTGATGGTAGATACTCCCAGATATCCTGGCAGGAAGCGCTGAAGATAATGCAGACCCACCTGAATCCGGCAGAAAAAAACGTGGTGGAGATCACCCCACATATCACTCTGGAAGAAATGCTGGTGGCAGATCGTGTGGCCCGTAGCCTGCAAAGCGAGCTGAGAGCCGCCCCGGATTACTTTAGCTTTACCGATCCCTACCTGAACATTGCTCCTCAGGAACAGCCATTCAGTAGTCTTAAGAACTACAAAGAACTGGTGGTAGTGGGCAAGCTGAATCGCACTCTAATGACTTTGATCCGCTTGCAGCAACGC
>CAZJJH010000209.1:0-3252 GCA_964546265.1 uncultured Candidatus Cloacimonadota bacterium | reverse complement strand
GGAGCCTTTTTTTGTGAGCAGGATGCCGGGTGAGAATTTGGCGGAAGGGTATGAAAAATAATGAGGCAGAGGCAGAGATATCTGTAAACCCTCACTTGAACTCCATGGCCTTATCTGGGTTTAGTGATGAAAATTTAAGTTTTCAGTGAGGGTTCATAATATCCCGGGATTAAGTAGAGCCGGCTGGTGCAAAACCTCGAGTCCTTGTCTTTTTGCTGGTGAAGCAGAATCCTGGCGGGAAAAAAAGTATTTGACATAATAAGGCTTTTCTGAGCAGTTGGACAGATAAAGAGATATGTAATTTTAATGTACCAAATAGGAGTGAATCGTATGAGGTTAGACAAGCGTCGCCTTATCCTGATCCTGTTGGCGTTATTTATCCTCGGAACCACGATGATAACAGCGCAGAAGCAGGAAAGCAGCGATGAGAACGTAGTTGCAGATTTTAGTGTGTCGGATGTTCCGGCAGATGACGGCACTGGGTTAATGCTATCCTGGAAGCCTTTGGATCGCAGCAAACGGATCATCGAATACCGAGTCTACCGCGGGATCAAGCCCGATCAATTGTTTTATTTGGAGACCATCCAGGTAAACCCCAAAAGTGGAGTTGCTTCTGATGTAATGTATTATTACGACAACTCTGCCAGTGAACTCTCTGACCCCACTTTTTCCACAAAGTTGAAGCTGGAAAAAGGTCAACCAGACAATGGAATACTTTTCCGCAATCCTCCCCGGGATTTCAAGTTTACTGCTTCTTTGCTGGAGCATTTCCAGATGATTTCCTTAGCTAATCGCAATCATTTCTACCATCGCAGTAAACAGGTGATAGAAGATGCTCAGGCGGATGAAATTCAGAGCTATGCGGGATTGAAAGACAATCAGCAGACTGTTTTGGGGATTCTCAAGCCGGGACAGAAGTATTACTATACTATAGTGGCGGTGGATGAGCGGCAGCGTTTTATGCCTCACGCTCCGGTTCAGGAAGGAAGCCCGGTGCCGAATCAGCCCGATCCTTCTCCGGCTTTGCACAGTGTGGTGATGGAAGATACCCGGGATTTACGCTTTGAATGGGAATATCCCATCTCCAAAAGTGGCCTTGCCCAGTATCGCATTTGGAGCCTGCCGGCAATGACGGACGAGGCATATGAAGCCCTGAAAATGGATCCCACTGCTCTGCAAAACAGGGGCAAAGTATTAGCCCAGGGCGCAGTAGGTGGCGGAAACCTGCCCAACTACAGCAAGGTGGAAGTAGGCGATGAGATAGCCAGTTTCAAGGATGCCAGATTTGTAATCGAACTGATGGACTATTATGGCGCATCCTCTTTTTCACCTCTTTCCACACCTCGGATCTTGAATAGTGACGCCTTGCCTCCACGTACTGAATATTGGGTAGAAGATAAGCCCAATGACAAAGGAGACCGGCTTACCGTAGTTTGGGATCACCCCATCGTATTTATCGTAAAAACTACCTCCCTGAACAAAGAGAATTCCCGTTTGCGCGTGAACTATCAGCTCAATAAGACGGAGAATCAGGAAGTGGACGATATCTGGTTTACCTTCAGTGATCCTGAAAGTGGTGAAGAAATTGCCCGAATCAACGAATTTTATCAAGACGACAGCATTATATTGAAGCTGCCAGAAGGTTATGATTTCCAGAAAGGCCTGAAAGTTCATATCACTATGTCCGGCACTCCGGAGATCCCTGAAGATTATGTGATTGAGCAGAACATGGAATATGATCCGGCTATGATGGCCTTATTGCCCAGCAAGGCTTTGTATCGCAATGGCAGAGACGTATCCAGAGTATTCAACGTAGTTTACAGAAAGTATATGCATTCCCCGGCCTGGCGACTGGTAATGAAAAACACCTCTTTCGACAACTCTCTGGATGTAACCATTCCTTACGGCAGCAATGTGCAGAAGCTTGTATACGGTTTCAGTTATGCCGAGGGTGATTCTCTGATCATGCACATATTAGGTGAAGCCGGTGTGGAACGCAAGGCCAGGCCTTTGTATCCCAGAGAACGCCATGCGGCGGTATCGCTGATGTCTCACGAAGTAGATTTCACCTGGGATAAAGAAAATGAAGTGCTTATCAGCACCAGTATCTTTGAGGATCGTGCTCGCGAGATGTATGACAGAGAACTTTCCGCAGCTGAGGATAGAATCGATCAGCTTAAGGCAATGAAAGAAGACGCGGAAGAATCTGCCGTGGCAGAACTGGATAGCCAGATAGCCCGCCAGGAAGCCATCGTAAAAGCCCTTACCCAAAACAAAACAGTGCAAACAGCGCTTAATACGAACAGCAACAAACAGCGTGTAAAACTGGTCTTGGAAGCTTACGACGACTTCATGCGCAGCCAGACCTTCATGGTTGTTAAAACTGACACGAAGGGACTGTTTGTGGAATCTCTGCCGGAGATGGCGGGAGATGAACTGGTATACCATAAGCCGATTTCTAACTGGTTTGACAATAATAAGTGGGTTACTCTGTTCACCACTCTACTTTTTGTAGGGATTGTGGTAGTGTTTGTAACCCTTGCCAAACGTGGTAAAGATCTTTACATTCGTCCAATTGCCGGTTTGCAGGAGATAGATAATGCTATTGGCCGTGCTACCGAGATGGGTCGTCCGATGCTTTATTGCATGGGCAATGGATCGATATCTGATGTGGCGACAATTGCCTCGATGGGCATCCTGGGGCTGGTAGCACGCCGTGCTGCGGAATATGATACCAAACTCATTGTGCCTTGTTATGACTATATCATCATGCCGATCGCGCAAGAGATTGTTCGCGAAGCTCACTATGCGGTGGGCCGCCCGGATACATATGACCGCAACAATGTATTCTATCTTACCAACGTTCAATTTGCCTATGTGGCAGGCGTGAATGGTATAATGATCCGTGAACGGATGGCTACCAACTTCTTCCTGGGGTATTTCGCCGCGGAAGCACTGTTGATGACGGAGACGGGAAACACAGTGGGAGCCGTGCAGATTGCCGGCACCGATGCCGTTACTCAGATACCGTTCTTCATTACCACTTGCGACTATACCCTGATCGGTGAAGAGTTGTATGCTGCCAGTGCCTATCTGAACAGGGAGCCAATGCTTTTGGGAACCCTGAAAGCTCAGGACTACTTTAAATTCTTTATTCTGTCCATCGTGATTGTTGGGGCTATCCTTTCCAGCTTCGAGATCACCGGATTAACCACTTTGCTGCCAGAGAAATAAACGAGGTTTTCAATGAAG
>CAZJJH010000208.1:0-3274 GCA_964546265.1 uncultured Candidatus Cloacimonadota bacterium | reverse complement strand
GCCGGAACACAATATCTGCCCAATAGAATTTATTCAGCAAGGGAAAGTGCAGGGCATAAGAGCTTGTGGGGCAGGTTTATAGCTCGGGATAAGGTTTTTTTACCGTTTCTTCACACAAGCTTAATAAAAAACTAACAATTGAAGCGTATAATGGGGTAGATGCAGAACGCAGCACGATAAAAAAGGAGTTTTTAGATGAACAACAAAGTGTTTTTAGGACTGGTCTTTGTACTGATGTTGGCAATTCCCGGCCTCACAGAAGCTTTGGAAACCAGCTTGGGCGGCGAAATGTGGTCTCGCTGGACACTCAGCCAAGGTCGCTCTCCCGCAGACAGCAGTTCGGTTTGGACGAACAATTCTATGGCGCTGGAAAGAGGCTACATCGATCTCAAAACCAAATTCAGCGGCGACATCAGTTCACGTTTCACCGTGGATCTGTTTTCCACAGACGCGTTGAAAGATGGCGCAGGCATCAAACTGAAATATGCTTTTGTGGATTTTGGCAATATCATCCCGCTGAAGGATGCAAAACTGAGCGTGGGCTTGCAGAAGGTATATTTTGGCTCTATCTACGATTGGGATTACACTCTGATCGGCAAGGCTCCGGTGGACGAATACAAGCTTGCTTCCAGCGCGGATTATGGCATTAGCGTAAATGGTTATCTGCCTGCCGGTTGGGGAACATATGCCTTGGGCATCTACAATGGAGAAGGCTATAAAAAGTATGGCGACAATTTGAAAGACAACGTGAGAGCGGAGTATCTGGCAAACCTGCGAATCATCCCCGTTGCGGGTGTCACTTTGGGCGCTTCCATGATGACAAACAGCGTGGAGCGCGAAAAAGCCATCGCAACTGATGTAGCGGTGCCCGGATACCAGGAGCAATTGCTGATGGACGCTTTGGCACGCTTTGTATATGGTCCGGCAGATATATTGGTGGAGTATCTATATAAAGATGTGGAATATTCCAATGTTGCGGGTGGCGGGATGGATTACAGCGCCAGGGGAATCAGCATCATTCCGGTATTGAATCTGAAGGATTATGTGGCCAAAGATATCCAGCTAACCGCGCGTTATGATCGTTGGGACGAAACTGACAACAGCAGTAACAAGCACTTGCTGACCGCGATCACCGGGGGAATAAATTACAACTTTATGCACAGCGATGGCAGTAACCCTGCGCTTCAATTACAGCTCAATGCTACTCAGAAAACATATGATGAGAACGAATCTGCGGCAGCATATGCAAACAAACTGAAAGATAGTTTCACCCTGATGGCGCAGTTGAAATGGCGCTTTTCTCACAAACTCAAATAAAGGAGAATACAATGCGTAAATACATATTTATCCTGCTAATACTCAGCTTATCGATTACTTTTGCTTTTGCCAGAAAGGGGCAGATTACCTGCTCTGGATCCACCACGGTCTTGCCCATTGCTCAGGCTGCGGCAGAAGCCTATATGGATACTCATCCGGACCTGAATATATCTGTGCGCGGTGGCGGCAGCGGAGTGGGCATAGCTTCTTTGCAGAACGGCACGGTGCAGATTGCCAATTCCTCCCGTCCCATCAAATCCAAAGAAATAGCCGCTTGCAAAGCCAAAGGCATCAATCCCAGCGCATATGCAGTAGCCAACGATGGCATCGCAATAGTAGTGCACAAAAACAACCCTGTGAGGGAAATCACTGTAGCACTGATCAAGGATATTTACACTGGAAAAATCAGCAATTGGAAGGATCTGGGAGGCATGGACATGCCAATTGTGATAGTTTCCCGGGATGTAGCCTCCGGGACCTTTGAAGTTTTCAATGAGAAGGCGCTGAACGGTGCCAAGGTAGTAGCTTCCGCGCAACTTTTGGCATCCAACAATGCCGTGATCAGCGCGGTTGGTTCTACACCCGGTGCAATCGGCTATGCCGGCTTGGGCTATATAAACGACAGCGTGAATGTGTTGCGGGTGGATGGGGTGATGCCAGACATCGAAACCGTGCAAAACGGCAGTTACAAGCTCGCCCGCAAATTGTATATGTACACCAATGGCAAGGCAAAGGGAGCAGTCGGCAATTTTATCGGATGGCTGCAATCCCCTGCCGGGCAAAAGCTGGTGGAAGAACAGGGTTTTATCTCCATCATCCGAAAGTGACAAAAATCCCCAATAATGCTGGGTCGGGCGGATCTGATTCCGCCCTGCCCGCGGTTGCAAAAAAGGAAAACAGGAAGACGCACTAATGGAAAAAAGCTTTAAGAGCCTTACCTACTTTGCCGCCATCCTCAGCATTGCCATCGTTTTTGGCATCATCATCAGCATTTTTATGGAAGGCTTACCCTTGTTTGGCAAAGTATCGGTGCAGGATTTCATCTTGGGAACAGCCTGGTATCCCACTCACCACGAAGCGCCTCAATTTGGCATCTGGAACCTGTTGGTGGCATCTCTGTTTGCTACCACGGGAGCCTTACTGATCGCAGTGCCTTTGGGCTTGGGCTCAGCGATCTATATCTCGGAAATCATCAGCCCCAAAAGAAGAGAGATTGCCAAACCGGTGGTAGAATTGCTTGCCGCTATTCCCAGTGTAGTTTACGGACTTTTTGGCATGGCAGTGCTGGCGCCTTTTATCCGGGATTTGTTTGATCTGACCACAGGCTTGAATTTACTGAGTACTTCGATCATCCTGGGTATGATGGTCTTGCCCATTATTTCCAGTATGACCGAGGATGCGCTTTCCACTGTCCCGCGTCAGCTGCGAGAAGCCTCTCTGGCTTTGGGAGCCACCCATTGGGAGACTATCACCAAAGTAGTATTGCCGGCAGCAAAGAGTGGTATTGTAGCCTCGATATTACAGGGTTTTGGCCGTGCCATCGGAGAGACCATGGTAGTTTTGATGGTTGCCGGCGGAGCTGCCCAGATTCCTGGCAGCATCTTTGAATCCCTGCGCCCCTTGACTTCCACGATTGCCGCTGAAATGGGGGAAACCGTAGTGGGAGATCTGCATTACAGTTCTCTATTTGCGATTGCGATTGTGCTGTTTCTTATCACCTTCATCACCAATCTTCTGGCAGAACTATTCTTAAAAAGGAAAAGCAAATGAACCGGCGCAGCATACAGAATATAGCGGGCAAAGGACTTGCCTGGGCAATGTTGGCGATTACCACCGCCTTGCTCCTGATCTTTATATACAGCATTTTTTCCCGCGGAGTAGGGAGTCTGAGCTGGGAATTCATCAGCCGGGAACCACGTAATGCCATGACCGAGGGCGGCATTTTCCCCGCCATCGT
>CAZJJH010000207.1:0-3285 GCA_964546265.1 uncultured Candidatus Cloacimonadota bacterium | reverse complement strand
GCCATTTCCACATTTGCGCCGTCCAGCGTGCCCACGGTAAGAGCTCCGTTCAGGGCGAACTTCATATTACCTGTTCCGCTGGCCTCATATCCGGCTGTGGAGATCTGTTCCGATACATCTGCTGCAGGGATGATCTTTTCTGCCAGAGAGACGTTATAATTGGGCAAAAACACCACCTTCAAGCGGTCTTTCACATCCGGATCTTTATTGATGATATCGCCCAGATTGCTGATCAGCTTGATCAATCTTTTGGCAAGGAAATATCCCGGAGCAGCTTTACCCGCAAAAATCACTGTGCGGGGCAGAAACTCAGCTTCGGGATCGTCTTTGATCCGGTAGTAACGGGCGATGGTGCCCATCACGTTCAGCAGTTGCCGCTTATATTCGTGCAGCCGTTTGATCTGAACGTCAAAGATGCTATTGGTGCTTACCCGGATTCCGGTTACGCGGTAGATATGGCGGGAGAGCCGTTTTTTATTGATCTCTTTGATCTCAAAAAAACTATCCTTGAAGTAAGAATCGTCCAGATATTCCTCCAGTCCCTTCAGACGGTAGAGATCTCTGGTCCAGGAACTGCCGATGTGCTCGGAGATCAGGCTGGCCAATAGCGGATTGCAGGTTAGCAGCCAGAGCCGGGGAGTGATGCCATTGGTTTTATTCCGGATTTTGCCCGGATACAGTTCTTCAAAATCCGCAAATACCCTGGTCTTCAAAATCTCGGTGTGCAGCTTTGCTACTCCATTCACTGCGTGAGAGCCATGAATACAGAGCTGAGCCATGCGCAGGTTTTTTTCCAGACCTTCTTCGATGATGGATACGTTGCGCATTTTCATGATGTTTCCCGGATACCGCTTTGCCACTTCTTGCATGATGAGGTCGTTGATCTGATATATCAGCATCAGATGCCGGGGCAAGAGCTCTTCAAACAGCGCCACACTCCAGCGTTCCAATGCTTCGGGCAGCACGGTGTGATTCGTATAGGAAAACACTTTCCGGGTGATCTCCCAGGCATTTTCAAAACTTAAGCGCTCGTTATCGATAAAGATGCGCATCAATTCCGGAATAGCCAATGCCGGATGCGTATCGTTGAGCTGGATGCTGATTTTTTCTGCAAATCCTTCGAAACCATCGTGATCCTGCTTCCATTGATAGAAGATATCTTGCAGGGTGGCAGAAACAAAGAAGTACTCTTGTTTTAGCCGCAATACCTTGCCCAGATGCATGTTGTCGTTAGGATACAGCACTTTGCTGATGTTTTCACTGATGTTTTTCTGTTCTACTGCTTTTACGTAGTCGCCGCTATTGAAATAGTGAAAATCAAATTCATCAGTGGCTGTAGCTTCCCACAGCCTGAGATTATTCACGTTATCCACCTTGTAGCCGGGAATAGGCACATCCCACGCCACTGCCATTACATCCTCGGTATCCACCCAGGAAAATGAATTGGGATAACCGTTTTGTTCCCGCTCCACCACCTTGCCGCCAAAGCGGACGCGGTATGTGATTTCCGGACGCTTGATCTCCCAGGGACAGCCGTTTTTGCGCCAGTGATCCGGAACTTCACGCTGGTAACCTTTGCGGATTTCCTGACGGAAAATGCCAAATTCATAGCGAATGCCATAGCCATAACCGGGATACGCGGAGGTGGCAAGGGAATCCATAAAACATGCCGCCAAGCGCCCCAAACCGCCATTTCCCAAGCCCATATCTGGTTCGAGCTCGGCGATGTCTTCTAAAGAATAGCCCATCTCTTTCAGCATATCATAGCTTTCGTTATAAAGATCCAGATTGATCAGGCTATTGCCCAATAGACGTCCGATCAAAAACTCCATAGAAAGATAATAGACCTTCTTTACGTCCCTTTTGCGATATTCATATTGAGTGCGCAACCAACGCTCGATCAAGCGATCCCTCAGGGTTAGCCCCAGGGCGTAATAGATATCCCAATGTTCTACGGTTGTGGTGTCTTTTATCAATGAGTATTCCAAATGGTTTAGAAATCTGCTTTTTATGTCGTTGGACATCCCCTCGGCATTATCCGTAAAGAAGATCGATGTGAATCTGCTATTTGGTATAAATCCTTCTTTCATGTGTTTACCTCTGTTTGCACCCTGTTGCAGGGCCGATTTTCATTAGGATGATGCGGGGGAATATCTGTCAAGTTCTTTGTTTTCGGCTTGGCTTGGGCGCACATTTCCAGGCTCATGCTGGCTTTTAGGAAACGCAGTTTGGAAGAGCCTTGGGAAAACAGCTAAGAAGTAGCGCGCCATCCTGGCATATTTTGGGGCAGCAAATTGCGTGCTGATGCCAGAATCCTCTTTTTTACAAAGTTCATGTGCCGGGGCATTGCGAATTTCGTTCATGAAGGCAGATGGAAGACGATCATATTCAAAGCGGTCTCTTTTTCTTCATCCCAGAAGTAAAAATTCAGCTTTTTGAGTAGGGCTAGATACGGCTTGAATTGGGAGCTCAAGGTGATGTTGATCCGTTTGCGTGCGCCAAAGAAGTGTTGCAGATAGGGGAGATCTTCTTGCATTTTGTTATGCGGTGGGCTTAGCATTGTGATGCAGCGTTCGCCGGTGCTGCCTACAAGGTAGCTCGCGTTCTGTGTTTTAAAGACCTGCGCATGCTCGCGGATGTAGGACAAGCTTTCCTTGTTGCTGTGCACTGCATGCCAGTTCAGGGGCAGGTAGAGGGGGTAGTGTGCAAAGATTTCTTCGGCATAGTCCGTTACGAAATCCGGCTTGAGGCTTCTATGCACGCCGCGTTTTTCCATGTTGTAAAAGCCATCTACCGGTTTGAAGCCCAGCGATGTGGTAAGGCCGATGCTCTCGATATTTTTGTAATAAGTGCAAAATTCAAAGCTGAGGCGCGGATCCTCTTTTTTCAGCCCTACAGCAAATCTGCTCACATGAAGGTTTAGTAGCTTGGCGATACCTTTGCCTCTGAATGCTTTATGCACTCGCAAACCCTCGAACCAAAGCACCTGATCCGGGAAGCGGCTCAGTTTTAGACAGCCGATTACCTTGCCCTGATATTCACACACAAAGAACCAGGGCTGGGAGATCCAGAGATCAATAATCCTGGGCAGATAATCGTTGCCATCCCAGGTATAACGCGAGATTTCGATCAGATCAGCGCTATCTTCGGGACGCGCAATGCGAACGGTGCATTCTTTAATATCAAACATGGGGTGATTGCTGAAGAAAAGCCCAAAATAGTCAAGAAAAAATGCATGCCAATAGCTCCCTTGATGCTTCATGCCGGCAAAAGCTGGATTTCGTC
>CAZJJH010000206.1:0-3384 GCA_964546265.1 uncultured Candidatus Cloacimonadota bacterium | reverse complement strand
GCCGGTTAGCTTAAAGCGCTTAGCGGCAGATCGATTGGTTTTGATCTTTGGCATCTTTATATTCTCCTTAAATTTATCTCGTCAGCTATCCTCAAAGCGGCGCTGTGAGGACATCAATATCTCATTCGCCGGACTGGCTGGCTTCAGCTTCCTGTTCCGGGCTTACCGGCTCAGTTGCAGGCTTACTCTCTGTCTCCAGAATGCGATCGATATCTTTTTTGGGTGAAACCACTATTGACAGAAGATTGCGATCTGATACCGCTTCCTGATCCACTTCGGCAATGTGGGCAAGATCTTCTTTCAACTTTTCCAACACACGATAGCCCAGATCCTTATGTGCCATCTGGCGTCCGCGGAACCGAACCGTAAATTTTACTTTGTTGTGTTGCTTGAGAAACTTAATTGCATTGTTTTTCTTGAAGTTGTAATCGTGTTCTTCGGTATTAGGACCAAACTTGATCTCTTTTACTTCTACTTCATGCTGTTTCTTCTTGGCTTCTTTGGCTTTCTTTTCTTTTTGGAAATAATACTTACTAAAATCAAGTATGCGGCAGACCGGCGGTTCGGCTGTGGGTGAAATCTCTACGAGATCCAATTCCAGCTCATCAGCACGGCGTTGTGCTTCACGCAGAGAAACTACCCCTATCTGCTTGCCGTCTGAGCCTATCAGGCGTACTTTGTCTGCAGTAATTTGATTGTTTATTCTCTCTTTCGGCACTACTTCCTTGGTCTTTGCCTTAAAACGTTTAATCCGGATTATAAGAACCTCCTTCTTACCGGAAATGAAACAGGCGAAATTCCAAATCTTGGAACTCCGCCTGCATCACAGTAATATATATCTGTATTTATGGTTTAATATCCAGCCCTACACACACATCCAGGCAGTAAGGCAGAAGCAAGCGGCTTCATTTTGATGACATTTTTTCTCATCAGCTCTATCTGTCAACTCATTTTTTTGCATGCTTTATGAATGGCTCTGCATTCTGCACCCACCGGCTCAATCCGTGCTGTACCAATTTACATTGCGAATTACGTACATCGCCACCGAAAGCAAGATAAAGAGGCTGACACTGCCGATCAAAAGCGCGTTATCCTGCAAACGGAGCAAGAGATAGAGCAGTACATACAGGATGCTGAGCAGTGCCCCCACCCTCATGGCAAACTTTCGACTCTTCAAGATGCTGAAACAGTACATACTTATCTGTAATACCACTCCGGTTGCGGCGATCAGATATGCCCACACAAAAGAAATGTGCTCAGATAGAGACAGTAACAATAGATAGAAGAGCACCAACCCGAAACCCACCATAATATACTGAACGGGATGGATCTTCTGTTTGCTCATTACTTCCGCAAAAAAGAAGGTCAAAAAAGTCAACAGCAAAAAGAGCACTGAGTATTTTAAAGATCTGGTTGTTTGTCGATATGAATCTACCATAATCAAGAACTCCACTCCCATATTTGAAAGCTGCAATAGAGGCTCTTCGCTGGTCCATGCTTTTTTAATACCGCTGTTCAAGCTGTTCTGTTGCCATGTGGCAGAAAAACCCCGGGCATCCACTTCGCGCTTATCCGGAAGCATATCCCCGATGAAGCTGGGAGACGGCCAATCTCCGTTAAGACTGATCTTTTCAGTCAATGCAGATGCGCTAAAACTAAGCATCTGAGTTCCGCTGACGCTAAGGTGAATGTTCAATTTCATATCGCTTGCCCGGCAATCCAGTGGCATTTTAGCCGCCAGTTTAAAATCCGTTTGCGCTGGCGCGCTACGATACCGTTCTTTGGCATATTGCTCGCCGGATGCGCCATCTCCGGATATCCGGGATATAGAAAGGATCCCGTCTGAACGGTTAAAAACCAGCGCTTCGTCATTGATGTTTGCAGTGATATTCTTCAAACCCCGCTGATCCTGTAAATCGAAGGAAATTAACGCCTCATCCCATCTAAGATCCAGATCCGCATATACCGGATTTTCCAGGCTGCAAGCGCTAAAGTCAGCCTCTAAATCCAGCTCGGCTTTGTAGCCAGATACCTTATATATCCCCCGTTTATGTGTCACCGCTTGAATATTGCCAGCAATAATGAGATTTTCAGGAGCAAAATGCAGATACCGGGTACTCATTCTTTTCACAGCCTGACGGTCACTACTAAATTCTGTGATAGAAACACCATAAGGAACACTGATGAAAGGTCCGCTTACCACCTGCGCATCACCCCATTTGCCGGCAATTTCCCGCACAACGCCTTCCTTGCGTTGATTGCGCTCATTTGCCAATACACCGATCCATATGATGGGGATAAGCAATACCAATATGATAAAGCCAATTATTGCCAGTTTGATACTTTGCTGATTTGGACCTGACATCCTTTTCTGGGGCCATTGTTCATTATTCATGATAGATCTCCTGATCTTTATTTACATACCGAGCCCTGGCTTATACGCTTCATGAAGACATGTTGTCTTTCTTTAACAGGCATGAAATCTTTGGCGTGTGTACTCTTGCAAAAAGATATCCTAATCCCTGCTTCACTCCCATTCAATAAAGAAATCCCGGGTGGGAGAAAACTCGTAGAACTTCCAGGAGTAAATCTGTTTATCGCCTTGAATGCTGGCTTCCTCTTGAATTTCGAAAGGGTAGTGGATAATCTTTTTATCCTTATCCAGGCTAACAGTGTATTCGGCATAGCTGAGGCTGCGCGGCCAACTATTGGCAGATAGCAGGATATATTTTGCCCGGGGTGAATTTAACTTTTGCTGGTAGCGGATATTGATTGTATCTATGCTGCGTTCTTCCATTTCCAGTCTGAACCAGAATCCCCCTTTTTGCTTTATCACTCTCATGGGATACTCCATCTCGGCGCTTGTAACACTCAAGCTATCGTAAAAAGCCTGATCGCTATCCACGATTATGGGGAAAAAGATATCCCGGCTTTCCGGCATGGCGCTTAGATTAGAAAAAGTAAATACGCCATCAAAGATCATCAGACTATCGCTAAGCTCAAAAAAAAGCTGCTCAGTTTCAAACGCAATAAAGGAGGCGGGCTGCTCTTCGTTCGTAACCGCAGCCAGCCCAAGCGCCATAATAGCGCAAATAAGAAGAATAAATTTACGCATTAAATAATATCCATCGTTTTTTTTGCTAAGAAAAGACAAGGATTCTGTTTGTCAAGAACTTCCCGCTTGTTTTGGATAATTCCGCTAAAACCAAAGCCATCCCAGGTGCTTTATGTATCTTTTAGCAAAGCTTTATCGCCAGATACTGCTACCGCCAAAGCTATATCCAAGCTCTATTCCTCGTTAAAATGCGGATGAAGTATCAGGCAGGCATGGGGCAACAATTCCACCCCAAAGCTCCTCTACCTTAAGCTGATTCTGCACATACT
>CAZJJH010000205.1:0-3396 GCA_964546265.1 uncultured Candidatus Cloacimonadota bacterium | reverse complement strand
CCGCAGTGGAAAACGTAGGTGGACTTATTGAGTTTAACGTAGCAGCAGCCAAGGATATGAATCTCCCGATAATATTGGGCGATTCGGATCCTAATACTCTTCCTGTAGAACTCTCTTCATTCACCGCTGTCATCAGTTCTGCTCATCAGGCAAAACTCACTTGGGTTACCCAGTCTGAAACCAACGTAAATGGCTTCTACATCTATCGGAACTTAGAAAACGATGCTGATAGCGCGATTCAGCTGAGTGGTTTGATCCCGGCTACTAATACTTCGATGCAACAAGTATATCAGTTCACGGATAGCGAACTCAACCAGATAGGCACCTATTATTACTGGTTGATAGTAGCAGATATGGATGGCAGCGAAAGCTTCTACGGACCGGTGAACGTGGTATATGATTACGATGACAATTTCATTCCGGAAATTCCTCAAAAAACGGAGCTCAGCAAGCTGTATCCAAATCCATTCAATCCCAGCACCACGATCAGTTTTGCTCTTGCTGAGGATCAATTGGTGGATGTAAATATTTATAATAACCGTGGTCAGAGAGTTCGCAGTTTTGCACTGGGTCAGAAATCTGCTGGAAATCACACCCTCATCTGGGATGGCAGAGATGACAATGGCAAAGCTGTAACTACCGGTATCTACTTCATCCGGATGAGTGCAGGAGGCGAAAGCTTCCACAAGAAAGCAGTGTTGATGAAATAAGACAAGCTTATAAGAAGATCAGTATAAACTCCCAACCCCGGTACCTTATGGCGCCGGGGTTTTATTAAGCTTGGGGCATTTTTATGGGACTTGGAGATCAAAATCCTGGTTGGGATTATTTTGCTTGACACGATATTAGCGGGATTTATTTTGACCTAAATAGTAGAAACCGCCAAAAATGGCGGCTAAGTTGTTATGGTTCCCGCTGTTGCGGTTTTGATAGCTACGGTTGTTAGCTATTTTTTTTGATGCAAAACGGGTGTGTTTGACGAAGCCCAAGCCGCGGTATCAGCCTGGGAATACTAATTTCAAATAATATATAAACGGCGGCAAAGCCGCAAAGATAAGAGGTTTACAAAAGTGCAATATTTTCGAACTCAGATTGAAGACATAGCCAAAAAGATCTGCGCGGATATGCATCTTGCCCTGTATGATATCGATGAGAAGATGAGTGGCAAGGGGCGCATCGTGATTGTGTATCTCACCAAGATAGGTGGAGTTACGCTGGATGAATGTGCACGTTTCAGCCGCGCTCTGAGTGAGGAATTGGAGACTTTCGACCTGATTCCCGAGCGTTATTTTCTGGAAGTATCGTCTCCCGGTCTGGAGCGTCCGCTAAAGCTCAAGAGCCATTGGGTTAGCGCAATCAATGAAAAAGTGGCAGTGCAATTCAATGAAGAAGAACAAAAACGTTCGGTAATGGGGACACTGGTAGAAGTGAATCAAGATACCGTGGTTCTGGATGATCGAGGGGAGCGCATAGAGATTCCTCTAAAAGCGATTTCCAGAGCAAAAACAGTATATTTGGGTATAGCCCGGGGGAATGAAGATGAACGCTAATATTCTTGAGGCAGTAATCAAGCTCGCCGCAATCAAGCAATTGGACGGTGCTGTGATCCAGGAGATCATCGTAGAATCTATCACCAATACTCTGGCAAAAAAGTTGGAGCCAGAGAATGAACTCGAGGTTTATATCGATGAGGCAGCCCATGGAATCAAGGTGCGCTACAAGTGTCTGGTGGTGGAGCTGGAAAGCTCCCTGGGTGAGATCTCGCTGGCAGAAGCCCGAGCGCAATATGACGCCCAGGCCCACTTGGGAGATTACATACAGAAAGAAATGTCCCTGCACGAATTTGAGCCCAAGCTGGTGAAGACCGCTCAAAAGATCATTCAGGATCGAATCCGGAATCTGGAAGATGAAAAGATTCAGAACGACTTTAATAAGCAAAAACATACTATCGTATCCGGAAAGATCAAATCCATCGACGACAATACCGGTGGTTATCGCATTGATCTGAACTACACAGATGCGCTATTGCCTCTGGATGAACAGATCGAAAACGAGTTTTACCGCGTGGGCGATAACATCAAAGCCTATGTAACCAATATCCGCTCGGGAAATCGGGGCGTAACCGTGATCCTTTCCCGCACCAATCCGGAATTTGTAAAAAAGCTCTTTGAAGCCGAGATCCCCTCTATCTTCAATGGCAAGATGCATATCCGCAAAATCGTTCGGGAACCCGGAATCCGGACTAAAGTGGAGCTGGAAGCGCTGGACGAAAAGCTGGATCCCATCAATGAATGCATCGGTCCCAAGGGCACCAGAATAGATAGCATTCGCAAAGAATTGCATGGCGAGCAGATCGATATCGTGGTGCATAGCGAAGATATGGAAACCATGGTGGAAAATGCCTTGGGGATCAGCAATGTCAAGCGGGTGGTGATCGAGCGAAATCGTTCCGCCAGCGTGATCGTGGATGAAGCAGATAAGATCATTGCCATTGGTAAACAGGGCAAGAACGTGCGCCTTGCCGCCAAGCTGACCGGGCTAAAGATAGATATCTTTACTGCAGAAGAGTTTGAAGAAAAGATGTCCAAAGAGCGCCGCACGGTTAGCCACGTAAGTGAATTGGACGGAGTAAGTCCCAAGATTGCGGAAGTATTGCGCAACGCAGGTTACACCAGTGTGCAGGATATTTTCCAAGCCTCGATAAATGAATTGGCTACCCTGGAAGGGATGGGCCAGAAAACAGCTGAAAAGCTGAAGGAAGCAGCAAAGTATTTCTAATGCCAAACAAAAATAGCAAGGCCGGTCATATCCCAATCCGCACTTGTGTGGTGTGCAGGAAGAAAAGCGCGCAAAAAGAGCTTTTGGCATTTGTGCTTTTTTCCTCCGGGATAGTTTATGATATCGGCTTTCAGCTGAATGCACGGAAATGCTATGTGTGCCCTCAGGCAAGCTGCCTTGCTCAGCTTGGAAAGTGGCGCAAAAAACGCGCTAAACACAGGTTGACGAAATGAATAATATGAATCCTAAGATACTGAATCTGATGCAATTTGCCCGCAAAGCAGGGAAGCTTGTGGCAGGCGTTGACGCTTGCATGAGGGGCTTGCATCATAAACACATACATCTATTAATAGTGGCCGCGGATACAGCCGAGCGCACCGTTAAACGGGTGCACAACGAGCTAAGTGAAAGTGGTCAGAAATTGCCGATCATCCAAACCGGAAGCCAGGAGGAGATAAGCGCCGCATTGGGCCTCCCCAAAACCGGAGTATTTGGAATTGGCGATAAAAATTTTGCTGCCAAGATCTCTGAATATTGGCAGGCGTGAGTGGAGGAACCTTGCAAATACGCGTACATGAATTAGCCAAGGAACTCAAGATCAGTACAATGGCTCTAAAA
>CAZJJH010000204.1:0-3438 GCA_964546265.1 uncultured Candidatus Cloacimonadota bacterium | reverse complement strand
CCCGCGCCCACTTCATCGTTGATGGAAAAAAGATCCAAATCTTTGCCCAATTTGCGATGATCTCTTTTAGCGGCTTCCTCCAGGAAGTTCATATATGCTGTGAGTTCTTTGTTGGAAGGGAAACTGATTCCATAGATGCGCTTGAGCATCTTGTTTTTTTCATCTCCGCGCCAGTAGGCTCCGGAGCTTTTCAGAAGCTTGAAGGCTTTGATCTTACCGGTGGAAGGGATGTGGGGTCCGCGGCAGAGATCAATAAAATCTCCTTGAGTATAGGTGCTGATTATCTGATCGTCGGGGATCTCGTTCAAAATCTCAATCTTGTAGCTTTCATTCATTTTGCTGAAGAGCTCAACCGCTTCGGCTTTGCTAAGTTCTTTACGATGATAGGGAAGATTCTGAGCGCTAAGTTCCTTCATGCGGGCTTCGATCCTGAGCAGATCCTCATCTGTGAAGGATTCATCTCTGTCAAAATCGTAGTAAAAGCCTTGTTCGATAGCAGGACCGATGGTTACTTTTACTTCGGGCCAGAGCTGCTTAACTGCTTGCGCCATCAGGTGTGCAGTGCTGTGCCAGTACAAGTCTCTGCCGGTATCGGTTTTGAAGGTATGCAGCACCAGGGTCGAATCTTTATCTATCATTGTATCCAAATCACACAATTTTCCATCTATTTCGGCTGCCAGAGCGGCATCTGCTAGGCGGGGCGAGATGTCTTCTGCTACCTGTAGTGCGCTTACTGCGCCGGGATATTCACGTTTGCTTCCATCCGGAAGGCTAATATTTACAGACATATGTTTCTCCAGAAAGGTCTATTATCTATCCAAATTGTTGAATGGCTATTTCTTGTCAAGCCTGCTATCGATTCGACTCAAACCCAGACTGTTGAAGATTACTAGCAGGGTCACGCCGACATCCGCGATAATGGCTTCCCACAATCCGCTGATGCCAGCTATTCCCAGAACCATCACTAAAACTTTGATGCCCAGAGCAAGCGAGATATTCTGCCATACTTTCTGGTTAGCAGCTCTGGACAGGCGGAAGGCATGTAGCAATTGCTCAGGCTTGTCATTCAATAGAACGATATCTGCGCTGTCTATGGAAGCTTGAGCACCGATGGCACCCATCGCGATGCCGATATCCGCCCGTGCCAATACTGGAGCATCGTTCATTCCATCGCCGATAAAGGCGGTTTTGGAGCTTTTAACCATGATCTCTTCCAGGGCATGCAGTTTATCCGAGGGAAGCAGTTCAGCAGTGAAGCCATCCAGCCCGGTTTCAGCGGCTACAGCTTGTGCTTTCATCTTCCTGTCTCCAGAAAGCATATACATTTTGGCAATGCCCAAAGTGCGCAGCTGCTTCAAACTGGCTTGCATCCCTACTTTGATCTCGTCACTGAAGGTCGCAGCTCCCAGATAGATGCCGTCTTTCGCCACGTGCACACAGCTGTTGTCTTTTACGTCCACCAAAGTGTTAAATCCCAATTCCCGCATGTAGTTTTCACTTCCTCCACGATACTCGGTTTCTTTGTATCTCATCATAATGCCTTTACCTGGGATCTCTTTATAATCCTGAAACTCAATAGCCTGGATTTTTTGATTCAGGGCTTCTTTTACTGCGGTAGCAAAAGGATGCCTGGAATTGTATTCGGTGAGATACAGCGCTTCTTTCAGGGCTTGATCTGTAACGCCATCTGCGGGAATCAAGCGTTCCAGCTTCAGATTCCCATTTGTAATGGTTCCGGTTTTGTCGAACACCATTGTGTCTATCTGACGCAGGCCATCCAGAAACACACTGCCTTTGAAGATGATTCCCCTGCGTGCTGCGAGACCTATGCCGATGTAATATGTAAGCGGAATGGAGATTACCAATGCGCAAGGACAGCTTACGATAAGGAACACCAATGCCCTTTTGAACCAAACTTCTGCGGGATAGCCGAGAAGCACGGGTAGCAAAAAGACCAGCAGAGCCAGAGCCACAACCACCGGCGTATATACTCGAGCAAATCTTGTGATAAAGCGTTCCTGCCGGGACTTACGTGAAGAAGCATTTTCGATCAAAGAGAGTATTTTTGCCACCATGCTTTCGGATTCTGGCCTCAGAGTTTCCAGTTCTATCAAACCTCCCTGGTTCAGGCATCCGGCAAAGACTTCATCTCCCGGCTTCACCGCCATGGGAGTAGATTCTCCGCTTACGCTGGAAGTATCCAAACTGCTTTCTCCTTTACGGATTTTGCCATCAAGCGGTACACGCTCCCCGGGATACACAAGCAGTATCTCACCCGGCATTACCTGGTTAAGCTTTTTGTCTAAAAGCCCCTCAGCCGTCTGAACGTGAGCTTGTTCCGGTTTTAGTGACATCATGGAACTGATGCTCTTTCTGCTTCGATTGAGGGCTCTTTTTTCCAGATATTGCCCCAATTCGTAAAGCGCCATCACCGCGATTGCTTCAGTATATTCTCCCAGATACATAGCGCCAAGGCTGGCAATACTCATCAAAAAGTGTTCTGCCATTAGTTGCCGGGAAAAAACTTCCCTGAAAGCGCTGTGCAATACCCTGCCCGAGACCAGAAGATACGCCAGGGAGTATAGCCAGGCCTGGGCGACGGTGGGGATGCGGATAAACTGGAGCAGTAACCATAGAATCAAACCCACATATATGAACCGGGTATAAAGCCCGGATTCTGGTTCATCCTCAGCTCCCGCGTCTAGTATCTTTACTCCGGGCTCGATATCAGAAGCCAGTTGGTTCAATCTTTCCAAAGCGTTGGCGGCGTCTTCTGTGTATTGTACTACCAGCTTTTTATTGATGAAATCCAGGTTCACACTGCTTACTTCTGCCAGGTTGGCGATCTCGCCTTCTATCTTGGCACTGCAGCCGGCACAATCCAGATTCTTGATATCATATTGCTTTACGATCATGGGGTCTCCGTTACATGCTCCAACGCAACCTTAAACAAGCTTTGAATGTGGTCGTCATCCAGAGAGTAATATACGATCGTGCCTTCTTTGCGGTTCTTTACCAGACGGCTGAGGCGTAATATCTTTAGCTGATGTGAAACCGCAGATTGGGTCATGCCTGCTAATGAGGCCAGATCCGCTACACACAGTTCCGCTTCGGATAAAAAGTGCAATAGAGTAAGGCGGGAAGAATCGCCAAACACCTTGAAGAAATCTGCCAATAAACCGATCGTTTCTTTGGCGGGCAGATCCGCTTTTATCTTTTCTATCTCCATAGGGGAGATCAATTTGCATAAGCATGTGTCAGTCATAAATTCTCCATATATGAATATATGTTCATATATGCGTAGAGCCGCTATCGTGTCAAGGAAAATCTGCGTCTGCGCGACACTTTGTACCATTGATAATTATAAAGTTGCTATAAAACCTCACTAAGAACTTCAAATCCAATCACCAAAACTTCAAATGTCCAAGTCCGAAAGAT
>CAZJJH010000203.1:0-3499 GCA_964546265.1 uncultured Candidatus Cloacimonadota bacterium | reverse complement strand
GCTCATGATATAATCTTTATATTCCGCGATAGCTTCCTGCATTTCCCGCGGACCCTGATATTTCACCCTGATCAGGTCCATAATCTCAAAACCCTGTTCTTTGCGAGAATACTGGATCTTATTGATGATCTCACGGGCATATCCTTCGCGCAGAAGATCTTCGGAAAGGCTGGTATCCAGCGCCACAAAGATGTCCTTCATGGAAGCAAATTGATAACCTTCCCGGGGCTGAATCTGCACCACCAGATCCTCAGGAACCAGGCTGATTTCGTCCCCATCCAGCTTGAATGTATAGGCTTTGTTCATTGCAAAAGCCTGTAACGCCTCCGAAGCATCGCTTTGCTCCAGATAGCCGGCGATGGCTTTCATCTTTTTGCCATATTTGGGACCCATTACTTTGAACTGGGGCTTAAGATCGTATTTCACGAAGTCGCTACCTTCTTCCACATAGTGGATTTTACGGATATTCACTTCTTCCTGAACCAGGGGCAGCATCTTGCTAATGGAAGCCTTTAGCTTTGCCGGAATATGCATTTCGCCCAAGGGTTGACGGATCTTGATATTAGCTTCACCACGAGCTGTTCTACCCAATGAAACCACATCGATAACCGCCTGCATATCCTCTTCCAGAGAGCTTTCGATAAAAGCCGGATCGCTCTTCGGATAATCTGCCAAATGCACACTTTCACCCGCTGCAAGGCTTTGGAAAAGCTCTTCTGCCAGATACGGAACAAAGGGAGCAATCAGTTTACTGATCTGAACCAATACCATGTGCAGAGTGCGATATGCCTCCACCTTGTCCTGATTCAACTCAAAGCTCCAGAATCTGCGGCGGCTGCGGCGCACATACCAATTTGACAGTTCGTCGATTACAAAATCCTGAATCTGGCGCACCGCTTTGGTAAGTTCATACACTTCGTTATATTCGCGCACTTCCTTTATCAGGCTGTGCAATCTGGATATAATCCAGCGGTCTATCTCTGCCTCTCGCGCCCAATCCATAGGGTATTTGGAGGCGTCAAAATTGTCGATATTGGCATAGGTGGCATAGAACGAATATACGTTCTTCAGAGTGCCGATGAATTTGCTCTGGATCTCCCGAACTCCATCCACGTCAAAGCGGGTAGGAACCCAAGGCGGGCTTACTTCCAGAAGATACCAGCGAATGGCATCTGCACCATATTCATCCATCAACTGGATAGGATCCACGCTGTTACCACGGCTCTTGCTCATCTTTTGACCTTTTTTATCCAAAATCAGATCATTTACCAGGCAGCTCTTATAGGAAGAAACCCCTTTCAGCAGTGTTGAAATGGTAAGCATGCTGTAGAACCAACCGCGGGTCTGATCGATCCCTTCAGAAATAAAATCTGCCGGGAAAAGCTCGGAATCAAATATATCCGCATTTTCAAAGGGATAGTGCCACTGCGCAAAGGGCATGGAACCGCTGTCAAACCAGCAATCTATCACTTCCGGACTGCGGTGCATTTTCCCGCCGCACTTTTCGCATTTTAGCACTACTTCATCTATATAAGGTCTATGTAATTCAATGTCTTCGCCAACAACCCCACCGTTTTCCATCCTGCCAATTTCTGCCAGTTCTTTGCGAGAACCAACAGAGCCCTGGTGTCCGCAATCGTCACACACCCATACATTCAGCGGAGTTCCCCAAAAGCGATCCCGGGAAAGCGCCCAGTCAACATTGTTTTCCAACCATTCACCAAAGCGTTTTTCGCCCACAAAGGAGGGATACCAGGCTATCTTGCGGTTGTTTTCCAAAAGCTGTTCTTTGAACAATGTGGTGCGTATATACCAGCTTTCGCGGGCATAGTAAATCAGCGGACTGGTGCAACGCCAGCAATGCGGATAGTTATGCTTGATCTGCTCCCGGCGATACAAGGCGCCGCTCTCTTTGAGGTGGCGAATGATCTCCTTATCGGCTGTTTTTACAAAAACGCCTGCCCAGGGTTTTACCAGTTCATTGAACTTCCCTTCGCCATCTACCGGATTCACAAAGGGAAGATCGTATTTCCTGCCCAAAGAATAATCGTCCGCGCCAAAAGCGGGCGCAGTATGAACCACCCCGGTTCCGTCGCTCATCGTTACATAATCCGCACAACCGATAAACCAGGCGGCTTTGTCCACGGGCACAAATTGGAAGAGCGGCTCATATGCCTTGCGTTCCAGATCTTTGCCCAAAAATTCGCTTACAATCTCATACTCTTGATCCAGAACTCCCAATCGCGCTTTGGCGAGGATCAGATATTGATCCTGATGCCACACCTTCACATAGCTTTCTTCCGGATGCACCGCCAGCGCCACATTCGAGATCAGGGTCCAGGGTGTGGTAGTCCATGCCAGATAGTAAGTATTCTCTTCATCTTTTGCCTTGAAGCGCACAAATACGGAGGGATCTTCCACGTCTTTATAACCTTGCGCTACTTCATGTGAAGAAAGCGGAGTACCACAGGAAGGACAATAGGGAACTATTTTATGCGCCTTATAGATCAGATCCCGCTTGAAGAAGTTATCCAATATCCACCACACAGATTCGATATAATCGTTATCCAGAGTGATATAGGGATTATCCAGATCAATCCAATATGCCATCAGCTCGGTCATGCGACGCCAGAGCTTTTCATAAGAAAACACCGAATCGCGGCATTTGCTGCAAAATTCTTCCACACCATATGCTTCGATGCCTTTTTTGTCTTCCAGACCAAGCTGTTTTTCCACCTCGATCTCAACCGGCAGACCGTGGGTATCCCACCCCGCCTTACGCTTCACCTGAAAACCGGTCATGGTTTTATATCTGCACACCGTATCTTTCAGGGTGCGGGCGAGAACGTGATGAATTCCCGGCTTGCCGTTGGCAGTGGGTGGACCTTCGTAAAAGATGAACTGAGGGTGATTATCCCTGGTTTGGATGCTCTTATTTGCGGTATCATGCGCTTGCCAGAACTCGCGCACACGGGCTTCTAAATCCCGCGGATTTTCTTTTAGATCTATCGTTTTATACATTGCTTAGATTTTCTTTGCTCTTCCTGTTCTTTTGGGACCCGGCACGTAGGCGTTTTTCCCTACCGGGTGTGCCTTTTTGTGTTCATACGCTTGCTGTGCGGGATGCTCTTCTACGGCTTCCTGCTCTTCTTGCTCTTCAAACAGCTCACTGAAATGCTCTTTCAATTCCTCGTGTTCGCTTACATATTTTTTCCAATCTTCCATGGCGGCATCCATATCCACACAACGGGTGCATAGCACCAGCAGGTTTTGTTCGGATACACCGATCCAGCCCCGATCGTAACACTCGTCACAGCGTTTTTTCTTGCGGTGATCGTGGGCGATCTTCTTGGCTTCGTCCAGATGTTTCTCATCCAGTATAAACATACCTATCTCCTTTTTTTTGAGATGCCTTTACTGCGCCGGGCACCATCTTGATGCACAAAACGCAGAATTGTACCACTTTTTTGCATAGTGCATTTTTGTAAAAGCTTTTTTT
>CAZJJH010000202.1:0-3515 GCA_964546265.1 uncultured Candidatus Cloacimonadota bacterium | reverse complement strand
CATCATGACCGGAATCCTGATCCTGGATCAGATCAGTAAAATTGTTGTTCGTGCCACAATCGACTTGCACCACTCCATTCCGGTGCTGGAAAGATTTTTTGGCGATACTTTCATGCTTACCCATGTCACAAATACAGGCGCAGCCTTCAGCATTGGCTTTTCCAGTGATCTGGTAAACAGAATCTTTTTTATCACAACCACTTTGCTGGCTCTGGTCTTCATCATCTACCTGCTCTATCAAAGCACTCATCGTATTCAAGTTTTGGCATTTGGGCTGGTGATGGGAGGTGCCTTGGGAAATCTAATCGATCGCATCATCTTTGGCGGTGTTACCGATTTTATCAATGTGGATTTCCCGGATTTCATCATGCACCGTTTCCCAATTTTTAATGTAGCAGACAGTTCCATCTTTATCGCGGTTTGTTTGCTGATCATAGATATGTTCTTTATCAAGGATGCTCCACGTGCGGTTCCCTTGGAATCACGTGAGCACATTAGTGAAGAGATTCATACCAAGGAGATATAAATGAAAGGTATAGTTTTAAGCATTTTAGCACTTAGCTTTGCCGTCGCAATAATGGCACAACCTCTTAGCTGTTACGACATCCAGTATACAGAATCCAGCAGCGGAGATTCGAGCTACGATGGTCAATCAGTTCAAGTGCAAGCTGTTGTTACGGCAATCAATCGTGACACAGGTTTTTGGATCGGTGATCCGGATGGTGGTCCCTGGAGCGGTTTGTATGTTTACCATAGAAATACCAGTAACGTGGTGGAATTAGGGGATATGGTACTGCTAAATGGCACTGTGGATGAATACTTTAACCTGACTGAGTTGACCAATATTTCATCCTATGAAGTACTTTCCCAAAACAATCAAATTCCCGTTACAGAATTGAGTACAGCAGATATGCCTTATGGTAGCGCTAGTTCTGAGCAATATGAGGGTGTATTTGTGCGCTTCAATGATGTACAGATAAAAAGCACTCCCGATAACTATGGTCAGTTCAAGATAGCAGATTCCAGCGGCGTGCAAGCCATGGGTGACGATATCCTGTTTCTGCCTCCTTCAGGAACCTTTGTAGTGAATGAGTGGTGGCATATGATGCAAGGTGTAGTAGATTTCCATAGCGCTGCCGGCTACAAATTCTCCCCCCGAAATGCCAACGACATGGTGAAAGTAGATAGCGTTGAAAACGCCTCTATTTCTATCAGCACAGACCCCGCGGGCGTTTTAAATGAGATCAGCACACTTTCTGTAAATACTTCAAGATTGAAGACCGACTGGGGCGTGCGTCAGTATCAGCTGAAAATCCGGATTGATCCCACCTTGGTTCTGTATCAGGGATATGATACCAGCGAAACCCTCAGCAATCTTGAGCCGACTCAGACCATATCCGAGAATGGTTCCGAAATCACGATCAGCTATGCCACACAGGAAGTGATCAGCTCCACAGAAGATGGCAGCTCTCTCATCAAGCTCAATTTTGAACCTCTATCCTATGGTGATATTGTGGTCTATCTTGAAGAATTCAGCTACGATGATTACCAGATCAATGCTCTTTCCAATGGCAGAATTCTGGTAAAGATCATGGAAAACATCGCCCATTTGGTGATAGGAACCGCGGGCAGCGGCAAGAACATCTTTGATCCTTCCATGAATGAGATACTGAATATCGAATATGGCACCAAAACCGGCTTCCTGGCACGTGCCATCATTCGCATTTACGATGCTCAGGGTCGCTTGGTAGCCACTCCGGTGCATCAGAACTTTGCCAGCTCTACCGGAATCGTCAGCACCACATGGAATGGAAGAGACAGCAATATGAAGCTCTTAAAACCGGGTGTTTACTATTGCCATGCAGAAATCAGCAATCGTGAAACCGGTAAGCGATTCAAAACCGTACAGCCCATCGTGATCAAATCACGCTTGAAATGAGGGAGAACAAGATGAAAAAGATATTATTATTAAGCCTGCTCCTTATTCCCTGCGCAATGCTTTTAGCAGTTTTTGACGATTACCAGCCATCTGCCCGCGCCCGCGGAATGGGCGGCGCATTCACCGGCGTTGCAGACGACGCCAATGCAATCTTTTACAACCCTGCTGGGCTTGCAGATTTGAGTTACGAAGCTAAGATAGGTTTCTCTCAGCTAAATGGAGAGAAATTCTCAGAATACAAGACCGTCGCAGTGGGTCTTCCCCTTCCCAAGAAGCTTGGAACCCTGGGTCTTGGGATCCGTATGATGGATCTGGATTATGAGGATTATACCCTGTATCAGGATCAGGTGTTTACTCTCGGGCATGCCTTTACGCTGCAAAAAGATATTCATTCCTCCATCAACCTGGGCTACAATCTGAATTACTACGGTTTAAGCTTCGATGATGATGATTCTGATGATGCCTTTGGTTTGGATCTTGGGGTAACCGCCATTCTGCACAACCGTACCAAACTTGGCTTTGCTGTCACCAATCTCTCAAAAGCAAAAATGGGCTTTGAGAACCAGATTGATCTGCCTAGCAAGCTCGCTTTAGGCATAGCCTATATTCCTTACGATGGAGTAACCACCACTGTAGAAGTAAAGAAAGATTTTGCGGAAAACACCGAATTCATGGGTGGCGTTGAGGCAAAAGTCTTTGAACCTTTGTACATTCGTGCCGGAGTTCATCAAAACCCCGCTACCTATTCTGCTGGAGCCACTTTCATAATTGAAGGCGCTTCTGTGGATTATTCCTTCACAATGCATTCAGTATTATCACCCACCCACTACATCAATGTAGGCTACAAATTCTAAAGGAGTTATAATGGCAGCATTTCTCAGTCGTTTTTCCCTGGCATACATACCGATATTATTTGAAGTATTTAGACACTTTAAAAGAGACTTCAATCACAATGGAAACATCAGAAAAGCTGACCATAATGCTGAAAAAATGGCTACCGTGGAGCATATGCTCGTAAGATTGGAAAAGAAGATTCAGTTAAATAGAGAAACCTACGAGAAGATAGCCAATCGAATATATCTCTGGTTGATGATTAACAGCGTGTTGTTGATTGCAATCGCAGTAAAGATCTTCTTCTATTAGATTTGAACAACCGATCAATAGTATTGAGGCAGGTTTCGCAGGAACCCTGCCTCTTTTTCAGATCATACAGCGCTATTGCGCCTCTTGCGGCTCTCCCCTATTCGTTTCAACAAGCGCACAGGCAACCTTGCTGAAGCTGTCAGCCTAATGAACTGAGCACGGTAAATAATCGATGCTCTCAAGTGCTACGCAAGTAACACGGAAACATTTGACAAAGAAACAAATGCACAAAAGATGGAACCCATGAAAGAAGTAAGATCAGTACAAGATTTGTATCGTAATGCCAATTATTGCCAGTGTTGCGGCGGTAAAATGGAACTTAAACAGGATAGGGAAGGCAAGTTGCGCGCCATTTGTCCCGATTGTGGCTTTATTCTGTACAAAAACCCGATCCCTGCTGTAGCCATCCTCACGCTCAATGATGCAGGTGATA
>CAZJJH010000201.1:0-3521 GCA_964546265.1 uncultured Candidatus Cloacimonadota bacterium | reverse complement strand
AGCATCACCCCTGTAGAAAAGCTCCTGAGCTTTGCTTAAGAAAGGTTCAAAGGGCTCAGTAGTGGAGCATTGGCTTTAAAAAGGTAAAAAACCAATGCTCTTCCCATAATCTTTATGAATAAGTGTTTATTCGTATCTTAGGGCATCGATCAGGTTCAGATTGGCGGCTTTTTTGGCAGGATACCAGCCAAAGAATATCCCGATTCCCATGGAGAAACCAACTGATAAGAGGATAGACCAGGCGGTCACTACAATATTCCAGTTCATCAATTTTCCCACCACGCGGGCTGCTCCAAAACCGAGCAGAATGCCCAGCACGCCGCCCATGATGCTGATTGCCATTGCTTCAATAATGAACTGCAAGAGAACGTCGCGCTTGCCGGCACCTACAGCCATGCGAATTCCGATCTCTTTTACACGTTCCGTAACAGAAACCAACATGATGTTCATGATTCCGATCCCGCCTACTAATAGTGAGATTCCGGCAATCGAAGCCAAAAGGATGGTCATAGTATGCGAAACGCTGTTTGCAGTTTCTGCCAGATCAGTCTGCGAGCTAACGATAAACTCTTCACTGGAAGTGCCTCGATGTCTGGCCTGAAGTAGAGCCATGATGTCTTGTTGAACCAAGTGGATGGCTTCTCTGCTTACGGCGGATACCATGATGCTCATATTGCGCCAGCGGTGACCTAAAAGCCTTTGGTACACGGTTGAATAGGGTGCCAGAACGGTATCATCCTGATCGTGTCCCATCACGGATTGACCTTTGGCGGCAAGCACTCCGGTAACAGTAAAGGGAATATTGCGAATGCGGATGATTTTCCCGATGGGATCGACCTCTCCAAACAGGTTGTCGGCTACCGTTTTACCAATCACACATACCTTAGCCCCATTTTCTACATCCGAGCCGTAAAAAACATCTCCAGTGGAGGTTTGCATATCCCGGATAAAGAAGTAATCCGCATCCACACCCATTATTCCTGTCCGCCAGTTTTTCCCCTCAAATTTCAGTTGCCCCCAGGTGCTGTAAACCGGGGAGGCGTATAAAACTCCATTCAGCTGATCGCGCATAGCTTCTACATCCCCGATATTGAGTAGGTTTCCACCTCCGGCGGCTTGTCTCACGGCAGACTGGCTGAAATTTGAGTAAACCATGATCACGTTTGTGCCCATGGAAGCCACTTGATCTTCTACAATCTGCTGGGCACCCTGACCAATGGCAAGCATAGCGATAACAGCGGCAACGCCGATGATGATGCCCAACATTGTGAGAAAGGTTCTGGTTTTATTGCGGGTGAGGGATTTTAGTGCAATGCGAATAATTCCTAAAACAGACATCAATCCTCCTCATCCAGTTTGGGCAGATTCAAAAGATCAGTTTCGGCATTGCGGGGAGAGGGGTTGATTTTATCCGCAATAATGCGCCCGTCCCGGAAAGTGATGTGTCTGTGAGCATATTGGGCGATATCCGGTTCGTGGGTTACCAAAATAACTGTTTTACCTTGGGCATGAAGCTGCTGAAACACTGCCATAACCTCAACACTGGTGCGTGTATCAAGATTTCCGGTAGGTTCATCGGCAAGAATGAAGGATGGTTCATTCACGATGGCACGGGCGATAGCCACACGCTGTTGCTGTCCGCCCGAAAGCTGGTTGGGGAAATGCTTGGCACGATCTGCAATACCAACGGTATTAAGTGCTTTCATGGCTTTTTCATGGCGCTCATGCAAACCGCATTTTTTGCAATATAAAAGCGGTAACTCAACGTTTTCCAGTGCAGTGGTGCGGGGTAGGAGGTAGAAGCTTTGGAAAACATAACCAATCTTTTGGTTACGAATCACAGTTAGCTCGTCATCACTCATTTTGTGAACGGCAATGTCATCGAGGATGTATTCGCCTTCGCTGGCCTTATCCAGGCATCCCAAGAGGTTCATAAACGTAGTTTTACCACTGCCGCTGGCACCCATAATGGCAATGAAATCTCCCTTTTGCACTTCCAGATCCACTCCTCTGAGGGCGTGGACTTGAATGTCACCCATGATATAGGTTTTGGTGAGAGAGTGTGTGCTGAGCAATTTACCTTGCATCAGAACCTTCTCATGGAGGGAGATGAATTTGCGGCTTGTTTGGGATCGTTGTAAATAACTCCGGTAACCAGCAGGGCATTTTCATCCACTCCGGAGATGAGTTCCACATACGCACCATCAGAAACCCCGGTTTTTACCGCAATGGGTTTGGGCTGATTTTCTTCCAATACCCAGACGATGGCGAGTCTGCCGGGCTCAGCATTGGGAGCCGGCATCTGTGTACGTTTGCCTGTTTTAGCAGGTTTAGCACTATCATCGGAATCCGGCCCACCCGGATTGGCTGCTTTTTGTGTCTGCATTGCTTCCTGCATGGCTTTGCGTCCGGCGTTGAGCAGCTCTTCATCCCATTTGAGCCCGAAATGCTCCCATATTTCCTTGCTGGGACGAAATCTGGTGGCGCTTTCCGGAATGCGGAGAACGTTTTCCCTGGCATTAATGATGAAAGTAACGTTGGTGGTCATGCCTGGTAGAAGCTTGCGATCCTTGTTAACTGCGTCAATAATCACGCTATAGGTAACAACGTTGGATTCCGTGCTGGGATTCAGGCGAACCTGTTGCACGCTTCCTTCAAAGCGTTGATTGGGATGTGCATCTACGGTGAACTCCACCGGCATGCCAAGAGTGATCTTGCCGATATCCGCCTCATCTACTCCGGCAGTGATCTGCATTCTATCCAGATTGTTAGCAATAATAAACAGAGTGGGGGAATTCAGGCTGGCAGCCACAGTTTGCCCCTCATCCACAGCGCGGGAAACTATTACGCCGTCTATGGGGCTGGTGATGTGGGCGTTGGCAAGATTTTTTTCTGCGCGCTGCAGGCTGAGGCGAGCATTAGCGAGATTCTGTTCTGCTGTCTGCACCCTGAATCGCGCCTTTTTGAGGTCATACTCCGGGGTCATGTTTTGTGCAAAGAGTTGGTATTGGAGGTTATAATCCAATTCAGCTTCTTCCAGAGCGGTTTGGGATTTGGCAAGGTCACCCCGGGATGCTTCCAGAGAAGTGGCAAGGATTTCGGTATCGAGCTTTGCCAGCAAGTCTCCCCGTTTTACGTTATCATTAAAATCCTTATAGAGCTTTTCTATCTTCCCGCTTACTTCCGTTCCCACATTTACTAAAACATATGGGTTCAAAGATCCGGTTGCGGTTACTACTTCTCTTACAGAGCCCGGGCTGGGGCTGTCTGTACGCCATTCTGGCGCGCGTTTTGCTTTGCGGTAATTGGAATATAGCAAAGCCGCGATTGCGATCAGAACTACTATGATGAAGTATTTTATGTATTTTCTCATTGTTTACCATTTTCCTAAGATCTGATTGGAAAGCAAGTGATTGATCTCTTCCTGCTTTTGGATAATTTGATAGCGATTCGAGTTGTATTGAATATCGGAATCCACATATTCGGTACGGGTCTTATCCAGTTCTAGCAATTGGATCATG
>CAZJJH010000200.1:0-3547 GCA_964546265.1 uncultured Candidatus Cloacimonadota bacterium | reverse complement strand
CTCTTTATACCGTGACTTGCGATTAAGAAAAACCTGGTAATTCCGAGAAAAAAAATTTGCACTTGACAGGAAACGGGATATTATAAGATTAGCACTCATGAGAACAGACTGCTAAAAATGATAATGAAAATTTCGAAGAATATGGAGGAAAACAAAGATGGCAAAACAAATGCAGTATGCACACGAAGCCCGCACTTCTCTGAAGAGCGGTGTGGACAAACTGGCTGATGCCGTTAAGGTTACCCTTGGACCCAAGGGCAGAAATGTGGTATTGGACAAAAAATTTGGATCCCCACTAATCACAAATGACGGTGTAACAATCGCCAAAGAGATCGAACTTGAGGATGCTTTTGAAAACATGGGCGCCCAGCTCTGCAAAGAAGTAGCAGAAAAGACGCACGATAATGCCGGTGATGGCACTACAACCGCCACTATCCTGGCACAAGCCATCATTGAAGAGGGCTTGAAACACGTGACCGCTGGTGTGAACCCGATGTATCTGAAACGCGGTTTGGAAAAAGCAACCAAGGTTATCGTGGAACAGATTCATAATTATTCTAAAACGATTAAGAGTAGCGGAGAGATCGCTCAGATCGCTACCATCAGTGCCAACAACGATCCTGAGATCGGAAAATTGATTGCCGAAGCCATGGATAGCGTAGGCAAAGAAGGCATCATCAATATCGAGGAAGCCAAATCTATCGATACCGGTTTGGAAAAAGTAGAAGGAATGCAATTTGACCGTGGATATCTTTCTCCTTACTTCGTAACCAATCCTGACAAAATGATTGCTGAGATGGAAGAGCCCTTCATTTTGCTATACGACAAAAAGATCAGCGTAATGAAAGATCTGCTTCCTATACTTCAAGAAGTTGCCCAGACGGGTAAACCCCTCTTGATAATTGCAGAAGACATCGAAGGCGAAGCCCTGGCAACCTTGGTAGTGAACAAGCTGCGCGGCATCCTGAATATAGTAGCCGTAAAAGCTCCCGGCTTTGGCGATCGCCGCAAAGCCATGATGGAAGACATTGCAATTCTTACTGGCGCCACCCTCATCTCTGAAGACATGGGGCGTAAGCTGGACAGCGCTACCATGACAGATCTGGGCAGAGCTAAGAAGATCCTGGTAGAAAAAGAGAATACTACCATTCGTGAAGGTGCCGGTTCCCAGGAAGCCATAGATGGCAGAGTGAAGCAGATCAAAGCTCAGATCGCAGAAACTACCAGCGATTATGATAAAGAAAAGCTTCAAGAACGCCTTGCAAAGCTTTCCAGCGGTGTAGCAGTATTGCGCATCGGTGCCGCCACCGAAACCGAAATGAAAGAGAAGAAAGCTCGCGTGGACGATGCTCTGCATGCCACTCGCGCTGCAGTAGAAGAAGGCATAGTTCCCGGCGGTGGAGTAACCCTGATTCAGGCTGCAAAAGCTTTGAGAGCCATGAAAGGACTTTCCCATGAAGAAAAAATGGCAGTGGAAATTCTGGCAAAAGCTCTGGAAAAACCTGTTTACCAGATCGCAACCAATGCCGGCGAAGAAGGAGCCGTGGTAGTAGAAAAGGTAAAAGGCTACAAAGATATTCATATGGGATTTAATGCTGCCACAGGCAAGTATGAAGATCTCTTTGAAGCCGGTATTATCGACCCTGCAAAGGTTGTACGCAGTGCCGTGCAAAATGCCGTGTCCATTTCCGCGCTTTTCCTGACCACAGAATGCATAATAACAGATATCCCCGAACCCGAAGCTCCGGCACCAATGCCGAATCCGGGAATGGGCGGAATGTATTAATAAACCCGATTAGATAAAAAGCATGTGCCTCCTCTTTTTTGGGGAGGCACTCTTTTATAAGCAGGGTGATATTCTTTGAGGGCATAAATGCTTATTGACAAAAATTAGCAATACAATATTTGGATAGCGATAGATCATGATGAAGATAAAAGAACTCAATCCCTTTGTACGTCAGACGGTATATATGCTTATGCTGGCAGCCGTCTTCAACGGTGCCGTGCAATCCCTGGGGCAGACTCAGGATATCATTGCCCGTAAGGCTCTTCGCGCTCAGGATTGGCAATTGATGCTGATGACTATGATCTGGCCGGTTTCGAACTTTCTTTCTATCTGGTGGGGAAGGCTGTTTGAGCAATCCCGGCATAAATCCCGCTATTTCATCGTAGGGGGTGTGGTGGGCAGGCTTACTCTGCTATATGCCATCTGGCTAAGTACAATGAATGAATTTCTGGTGGTAATGGCATTGCTGTACTCCGCAAATTCCATGCTGATACCCGCCCAAAACAGCATCTATCAAAGAAACATAAGACCTCAGCGTAGAGCCGCAGTGTATGGCTATACCATGAGCATCGGGATGGCGGTATCGATAGCGATCACCTTTATCGGTGGCAGAGTGTTGGATACCCAGGAATCCAGTTTTAGATGGATATTGGCTCTTACTGGCCTGGCGGGTTTTATCAGCACAGTGGTGCATTCCCGGATCAAGATCCAGGAACCGGTGGTGGATCCTGTCTCCCGGCGTAAGAAGGTGAAGTTTATGGACGCACTGAAGGATCCTATTCACAGAAGCTTGACCCTGATGAAGCAAAACAAAGCTTTTGCCGCGTTTGAGCGTAGCTTTTCCATCTATGGGATGGGCTATATCATGATGCAACCAATCATTCCAATCTATATGGTGGATAAGCTGCAACTGAGCTATACAAATAACTTCCTGGCGAAAGGCATCCTCTCGCAAGTGGGAATGCTTTTTTTGGCACCACTCTTCGGTAGGCTTCACGATAAAATGCATCCCTTTAAATATATAGGACTTAGCTTTGCATTGTTAATGTTGTTTCCCATATTATTTGTTATATCATCCTTATGGGCAGGTGAATCTGTGATTGCAGTGCTAATAGTATTTATCGCTTATACCATTTTTGGGCTCGCCATGACGGGAGTGAATATGGCATGGAATATGAGCTCTATCTTCTTTGCTGGCGATGACGATGCTGCCATGTATCAAAGCGTGCATGTTACTTTAACCGGGGTGCGCGGTTTGGTGGCTCCGGTATTGGGCTTTGTGCTTTTAAGATTGATCGGGATTGAAGCGGTGTTTGTGGTAGCAGCGGGATTTCTGGGCCTGGCATCGTTTATGAGTTTTAGAGACTACAAGCAGCTGAAATATAAGCAAGTAGAAATATTGCCCGGGTAAAAGCAGGTTCAAAAAAAGCAAATTCTGATGCAGCAAAAGCCACAGTGCAATTCCCAAAACGAAGCATAATGAGATTGCGAGAAGAAAAAGGCATTGACTAAAAAACACATCAACAGCAGAGTGGCATAAGAGATATTTTGGAGAATTTATGAAAAAACGATTGCTGATAGCTACCGGTGGGGGAGATTGCCCCGGCTTGAATGCCGTAATCCGCGCGATAGTGAAACGCGCTGCCCAGGAACATACTTGGGAAGTTTTGGGTTCGATAGATGCATTTGACGGCATTCTGAGAGATCCCATGCATTTAGTGGAACTAACCCCGGAAAAAGTATCCGGCATCCATGTGATGG
>CAZJJH010000199.1:0-3573 GCA_964546265.1 uncultured Candidatus Cloacimonadota bacterium | reverse complement strand
GGTATATGCATATCAGCCTTGCTTAAAAAGCACAGTTCGATGATAGATCCTGGCATCATCACCTCCCATATTGTATAAGAACATATTAATGGCAGGGGCATTCAAGTCAATAGTATATTGCATCTCGCGGATATTTAGCAAAAAGATTGGGCTTTCAGCCTTAGCTATATCCAGGAACATGATTCATTGTAAAGATAATTATGCTGTCTAACACACAATAAATAAAGTAAATAGCGAATGTATGTAAACCATCACCAAAGATTTATCTTGACAGCGGTAACTTGGTGATATAGTAGGCTACATCACTAACGCAGTTCGTGAAATAAACTTTGAGAGGACGCGATGAAAGCCTTTAAAGACGACATCCCGATCTATCTGCAATTAAGGCAGCAGATCGAAGAACAGATTCTAGTCCGGGCTTTGAAAGAAGATGATCGCTTGAAATCGCTAAGGGAAATGGCGGCAGAATACCGCATTAATCCTATCACAGCCGGAAACGCGGTCAATGCGCTTGTGGATGAAGGCATCTTGTATCATAAGCGTGGCATCGGGATATTCGTATCTCCTGGAGCACGTGAATCAATCATCGCAAGCCGGAAAAGCAGCTTTGTGCAGGAATCTCTGGTACCTACTATCAGATTGGCAAAAGGTTATGAGATCAGCAGGGAAGAAATTATCAGCAAAGTAAAAAAAGTATATGGAGAAGAGCAATGACGGTATATGAGAAGACCTTCGAGAACAATCCCATTCCATATCAGGTGAGAAACCTGACTAAGCGCTATGGGAAATTTCAAGCATTGAACGATGTATCTTTCGATCTACCCTGGGGAAAGATCGTGGGTATTCTGGGAAAAAACGGTGCCGGGAAATCTACTTTAATGCGTTGTATGCTCGGTTTTCTGGATCACGAGGGGGTTGTTAGTTTGGATGGTTTCAATCTTCAACATCGGGATCACAGAGTATTCAATCAGGTTGCATTTATTCCGGATGTAAGTGGCTTGGATGAGCGTCTCACGGTTCGCCAGACCATAGATTACGTTCGAAACATCAACCCGACCTTCAATGAGGAGCGTAGCTCACGGCTCTTTTCTCGCAGTAACTTACCTTTAGATAAGAAAGTAGGCAAGCTTTCCAAAGGCATGAAGACCAAGCTGTATCTGCTGTTGACCATATCTCTGGATGTGCGCTATTTGCTTTTGGACGAACCAACATTGGGCTTGGATATTGCCTTTCGCAAGGAATTTTTCAATATAATCCTGGGAGAATTCTTTGATGAGCAGCGTACTATCTTTATTTCCACGCATCAAGTGGAAGAGATTGAAGATATGTTGCAGGAGATCATTATCATAGATCAGGGAAAGATAGTGTTGAACGAAGAAGTGGAAAGTTTAAAAAACCGATATCGGGTAGCTACGCTTCCATCTGAACAGCGTAGGGATCTGGAACATGCCGGAGCGCGTGAAATCAACAGCACTCTGGGCTTTGTGAGCGCAGTAGTGGATTCCAGTATAGAGCTTAGTGGGGCACGTTATTCCCGACCTTCATTATCTGATATATTTATGGAAGTAGTAGGAGGCAACAATGCGTCAGCTTAAAGCCATGGTAAGAAAAGAATGGCAAACTCATCGTAAAAGCCTCATGGGCCCCGTTTGGACAATGCTGTGCATCTATGGCATCGGTCTTATCAGTTTGATTTATGGTTCTATCCGCTTTGGATTACCCAATATTGTATCATCTACCTACACGGATGCTCAACTGGATCAGGTAATATGGGCTTTTCACTACGGCTCAGCAATATTCATTGCCTGGCTCAGTATACTGGCGGCATTGGGCTTGGTGGAATTATGTTTGAATACAGATCACATCAAGAAATGCGAGATATTCCATCTGGCACAGCCGGTCAGCCTTACCAAGATATTTGGCTCCAAGGCTTTGTTTTTGGGAGCCGGGATTTTGATCCAATATCTGGTATTAGTAATCATAAATAGTTTGATCCTTTCTATTATTACTTCCATAGTGGGATATCCTTCTTTATCCATTGGACTTAGCGCTATTCTGAATTCAATTCCTTACATTGTAAATGTGATGCTGTTGATTGTACCCCAGATCTGGTTTTTCAGTAGCATATTTCGGAAAATGGCAGGGATCAAACTGATGGTATTTTTGGTCTTCATCGAGGTAATCCGGGGAATATTTAGAATTAGTTGGGGTATTTCCCTATATAGTCCGTTTGGTTTTATTCGCAGAATAGTATTATCGCCGTTTGAGGTTGCCTCAAACTATGTGATCGATGTCATGGAAAAATCTACGGTGACATTTAGCTTCGTGGGCTGGGACTGGAATTATACTTGGGAGCATCTGGCCTGGTTGCTTATGAACATTATCCTGGTTGTGGTGAGCTATTACATCTATAAACGCCGAAACGTATATTAAAGAAAAGCACTCCCTAACAAAAGGCAGTAATCATTTATGATGCTGCCTTTTTTGGGTATCCATGGAAACACTTGACGAAAGCAGTCATCTATCGATTTTGGGCACATGGATGATATATTCAAATTCCTTCTTATCCGGCGTGCGCTTCAATTTACCATTGCTGCGCTGGTATTGCTTTCTCCTTTGAAAGCAGATACCTTTGCAGACAAGTTGAATAGCGCGGTGCAAAGGGATGTTGTAAGCGATTTACAAGAATCCATGAAGGATCGTGCATTTTGGGGGAGGGTGTATCCACTGATCTTTCGGGAAGCGGAAAGCAGCGTAAATGTTCCCGAGTTGGATCAGAATTTCGGAGCTTGGGAGGGAAAGAATATATCCCAAATCAAGATTATCCGTAAGGATGTGTTTGATATCTCAGAGCAATATGAACTGATCCCTTTTTTTAACGATCTGTTGCGCATGGGCAATCGGATTCAGCCCCAAACAAGGTTGAACACTCTGCGGCATAACCTTTTTTTTGCAGAGCAGGACAGCTTGAAAACCGAATATATGCTGGCTAATCTGCACTATCTGTATGATCTGGGCATATTCTCAGAGATAGCCTTTGATGTGGAGGAAAAAGCCGATAACGATGTGGCTGTATCCCTGCTCCTGCGTGAAAAATTCTTTTTGCAGTTAAGCGCCAGTTATAAAGCTGAGGACGATCTGCAGATTAAACTGATGGATAGGAACTTTTTGGGCTTGGGGCAATCCTTGAAGTTCATTCTTCATACCGATCCCATTCATAGAAATCTATCCGGTTGGGAAAGCTCCTACACTCATCCTAATATTTTTTCCAGCTTCTTAAGCGGAAGCTTCTTTTATAAAAAACTTAATGAGGAAAGGGAACTTGAAATCCGGGCAGAACGGGACTTTCTACATCCCCTGTATAGTAACTTTGGGGGGCTGAGCTACAGATTCTCTAAAAGAGCTTACTCCAACCTTACGGATCCGGTGAATAAGAATGAATATCAGCTGTGGTATGCGCGCAGTCTTGGCGAGCAGGATTACCCTCGTTATCTTTACGCAGCTGCATCTGCAAACGCACGGTTGTATCAGCAAGATCCGCATGAACCGGCATGGCAGGATGCGTGTTTGGGA
>CAZJJH010000198.1:0-3586 GCA_964546265.1 uncultured Candidatus Cloacimonadota bacterium | reverse complement strand
TTAAAGCAAGAGCTTCGATGAGCGCTTCCTTGATGCCATCAGCGTCGGATACATGGCAGGCGGTACCTTTGCACACCCGGATGATGTGTTTACCTTGAGGTTTGAGTTTGAACATGGAGTAAAAGGTGGCAACACCATAGATATCTGCTGCAGGGATTCCTGTTTTTTCTGAGATATAGCGCATGGCGTCTTTTGAAAGATAACCGAGCAGGCTTTGTGCTTCCTGCAAAAGGGGGATCAGAATGCCGGATTTTCCACGGTACATCCCGAGGATTGTATCAAGCTGAGAGAAGTCTTTATCCATCGCAATTCCTTTGATCTAAGCTTTTGGTAAAAGTGTTTCCAGTAGTTGATTAGGCTTGTATACCAATATGGTAATGAATTTTCTGATAGCCGATGTTGTCAAACAAAAAATGCAAACATTGGTGCTGAAACAGTGTGGACACTACCCCCACACTCGCGATAAACTCCCCTTTTGCCATAAAAAAGAAAAGCCCTTCTGCTTTTGTGGCAAACAGAGCTTACCGACCCATTTCTCTTCATCCGCCCACAGCAAGCTTAGTTTGGATGCAGCATATGATCCCCCTGTTTCTTGCCTGATGTTTAGTCCTTGCTTTGGCGGGGTTTCAAGCCTGGATACTGCTGTGCCCATAGCAGGATCCAGCGACAAACCCTTGCTAAAGCTGCGCTAAAGCATACCGGGAAGCTAAGGTAATGCCCATGAAACTAGTTTGCATCATAAGGCAATAAGTAAGTATGTGTAAAATGCCTGCCAATGGAATAAATATTGCTCCTGAGTAAAGAATGTAATATGCTAAAACTTATGCAACTAGCTCAGGAGGAGAGATGAGAAACATTGTTGTTTTATGCTTTCTGCTGTTCATCAGCGGGATCTATGCCTTCGATTGGGAATGGGAAAATAATTTTGGGCTTCCGGCAAGCGCCTTTGCCGGAGAAAATGCCATTCAGGCAGTGGGTGACACGCTTTATGCCGTGTGTTTGGTGGGAGAACCCGGCTATAACAACGAAAGAGAGTTATATTTCTGTAAATCTTCTAACGGCAACTCAGAAAATCTCAACTTAAACTACTATTTCCAGGGGGCAACCGGCGAACCCAGCCTGGCGATTAATCTGCCGGAGATTACTATCTTGATAAAATACTCTTGGGGCACTGCAAAGCTTGTTTCACTGGACTATGGTAATACCTGGATGTGGGCCGACCATCATTATCAAGAAGATAGCATTATTGACAGTAACGACCCCATGCCCATCATCAGGCATGAGGCTGGTAGTACGCGTTCATTCACGGTGAATGCAGTGCCGGATAGCACCGACGTGATGTATTATACTCAACAGAGTAGAAGCGTGCATGGCAATAATGTATATTACTATGGCAAACATGTAATCGATGGTGCCATTAAAGTAGCTGGAGATATTTACATTAAGCAGGCTGGTGGGGGAGCCAACAACGGATGGCCCACTTTTTTGGATCCGGTAATCATATCCGGACATGTGATATCCTCACCTGCTAGCTACCCGGTGGAGATGGTGTTTCAGGGGGGCTTAACCGAATGTGCAGATTTGGATGGCTCCCTGATCCAGGCAAAGCTATTCAAACGGAGCTTCAAAGAAAGTGCTTCTGTAATAGACCTAAGCCAGGATGAGGATACTATTTTGCTTCTGGAAGTGGATGGAAACACTGCATCCGGATATTGGGGCGTAGTAATGGAACCGCGTAGAGCTTATGCGCAAGTATGGGATCCCTATCCCCCATTGCCTGTGGCTGAAGCAGATTCTCTGTTCATGAACAATTTTTCTGTTCGGGATACATTGTGGACTCAGATAGCACCATTTACTTTGCCGGACAAGCTATACACCGATGCCACGCTTTGGATCAAAGGTAGCTTCTGTGGTGTAAAAAGTATTTACAGTAGCGAAATCATCTATACAATTGGCGACATCCTTTTGGAATCTACTCCTCCGGGAGAAGATCCTTCAGCCAACACGACTGACAAAGTAACGCTGATCACAGATAAAAAGATACTTGTAAAATATGGCTACAAAGATCCCGGGGACAATCTGCGCTATCATCCCAATTGTAGAGCAGATTCTGAGCCCATACTTATCTATGCCGATCTCATTGCCATGAGAGATTTGATCACGTATGATGAGGATACTGCAGCTTTTGATGCCGGAGAGTTCAGCTTCGAATATCAGCATCCGCATGGCTCTACGCCTGCTGTAGAGGTTAGCTTTGAGGGTTCATTGTACTATTTCGATTGGATGGATTTGCATCGCTACCGCTTTCCTCCCACGGATAATCAGCCTTGGCCGGCTAATATCGATTATCCCTGGTATAACCCCCTCTGGCCAGAGAGAATGCCATATACTGAACGAGGCACCATCAAACACTATGGCGCTATCTATCAAAACAGATATGGTTTGTTGCACCGTTCAGGTAATGATAGTGAGTATCCCAGTAATGCAGGCATTTGGGACATTGCTTTCGATATGTGTGGTGGACCTGTTACTTTGATGCCGATGCCGGATCCCGTAATAGGAGGCCTTGTATTGCAGTGCAGGCGGTATCCCAGTACCTCAGGAAGCGGCATAGGCTATAAAACGGGGTCTTGGGCAGATTCGCGGGATTTCCCTGATCTCCCTCGCAAGGAAATCTGGAGTTTGGGGGCTCTGATTGCGGAGCATCAATACGGCTCGCAGCAGATTGTGAAATGGCACAAGGGGAATGAACCGGTGGTGTATAAATCTATCGATTTCTTAAACGGAGAGTGGCTGTATCAGCTAAATAATACTTTGTATACAGACGATATGGAATATCCGCAGAATCCCGGAGAAGGCTGGGAAATCGTGCAGGCAAAACTCCTGGCAGGAGGCAACGTTATCACTCTGCAGAAGAGCACTTTGGCAAGCGCTCCGGGCTATCGTCTGGTAATTTCCAGCCTGGAGGGAGAGGAGATTAGTAGCAATTTCTATACGACCCATACACACGATTTTATTGCTCTGAGTCGCATAGCCGATGGCTTCCTGCTTCCTCTGCCCAATCAGGAGGAAAACAGCTTGCTAATCAAACGCCTGGATCTGGAAGGCTATTTTTCGCCAGAAGAATATAACATTGATCTGCCGGAAGGAGTATTGGCAGATGATATGCTAGATTCCCGGGTCACTTTCAGCAATCCTTCCGAATCCGTTTTGCATGCCTGCATTTGGTTCCGCCCGGAACAAGGTAACACAGTGTTCTGTCATAAATATGGTTTCATCGATCCACTGGCGAATGATGATCCCGCTGTGGTACCCGCTTGTGGATTGGTGAAATGCTATCCGAATCCTTTCAATAGACAGCTAAGCATCGAAGTGGAATCCAACAAAGATATTTCTACCCGAATCGGGATTTACAATATCCGGGGACAAAAAGTGCGGGAATTGCCGGTGCAACTGACAAAAGGTAGCGAAACCTATAAATGGGATGGCAAAGATGGCGCCGGAAAACCCGTGGCACAAGGTATTTACTTCATAAAAGTAAAGGCATTGCCAGATTCAAAGATGCAAAGAATTCTGAAGATAAACT
>CAZJJH010000197.1:0-3599 GCA_964546265.1 uncultured Candidatus Cloacimonadota bacterium | reverse complement strand
ACGTAAGAAATCCGGACGTCCGAAAGCCAGAAAAAGATTCCAATTCTCCAAGCGTTAAGAACTGGTTTTTGGGGGAAGCTCTCCCCCTTCCGACTTATAGTAAATGGAAAATAAAGATCTTACTGGTACAAACCCCCAAAAAAACCTCCAAGGCGAGTTGCAAGGCGGTGAGGGAAAATTCCCTCTGAATTGCGTATATCCTTTGGCGGAAATTTAACCGTAGATTAGGAGAAAATTAATGTCCGTAGTATCTATGAAACAGCTTTTGGAAGCCGGTGTTCACTTTGGTCACCAGACTTTCAAGTGGAACCCCAAGATGAAAAAGTATATCTTCATCAAACGCAATGGGATCCACATCATCGATCTCAAACAGACGGTCGATGCCATCAACGAAGCCTATCAGTTTATGAAAGAAGTAGCCGGCCGGCAAGAATACATCCTCTTTGTGGGGACCAAAAAGCAGGCCCAAAGCTCCATTCGTGAAGCCGCTGAAAAGGCAGGTGTATTTTATGTGAATCAACGTTGGTATGGCGGAATGCTTACCAATATGAAGACCATCCGTCAGAGCATCGAAAAGATGAAGTATTTCGAAGAAATCGAAGCCGACGGAACCCTGAACAGCTATACCAAGCTGGAAGCTCAGAAAATGAAACGTATGCACGATAAGATAGAATTTTCCTTGGGTGGAATCCGCGATATGGACGCCCTGCCCGGAGCTATCTTTGTAGTGGATACCGAATATGAAGATATCGCCATTCACGAAGCCCGCGTATTGAATATCCCGATCATTGCTATGGTGGATACCAATTGCGATCCGGACAAAGTGGATTATGTGATCCCTTCCAACGACGACGCCACTCGCGCCATCGCTCTGATTTCTGATATCATGGCAAATGCCGTATTAGAAGGCAGAGGCGCTGCCACCGAAGGTGCAGATTCTTCCGAAGCCCCCGCCGAAGAGGAAGAAACACCCGGAACGAAAGAAGAACCCGTAGCGGAAATGGCCGCTGCTGAACAATAATAAAAAATCAGTAACGTGCCGGGATTTCCGGCACGTTGCCTCTTATCTATAAGTTTAAGGAGAACACAATGGCAGAGATTACCGCAAGCATGGTAAAGGAACTGCGCGACAGAACCGGAGTCGGCATGATGGAATGTCGTAAAGCTCTGGTAGAAGCTGATGGCAACTTAGACAACGCCATCAAATATCTGCGCGAGCGCGGAATATCCAAAGCAGAGGCAAAAAGCCTGCGCGAAACCAAAGAAGGAATCATCCACTCATACATCCATTTCAACAATAAGATCGGTGTATTGGTAGAGCTGAATTGCGAATCTGATTTCGTAGCCCGCACGGATGAATTCAAAGCTTTGGCAGATGAAATCGCAATGCAGATTGCCGCCACCAATCCCTTGGCGCTTACTGCCGATTCTATCCCTGCTGAAATCATCGAGCGCGAAAAAGAAATAGCCAAGAACAAAGCCATCAACGAAGGTAAAAAACCTGAATTCATGGATAAAATTATCGACGGCAATATCCGTAAATATTGCAGCGAACACGCTCTGATGGAACAAGGCCTGATCAGCGACGAAAAGAAAACCGTAAAAGAATTACTAACCGAAGCCATCGCCAAAACCGGCGAAAACATCCAGATCGCCCGCTTTGTACGTTACTCCCTGGGCGAGTAAATAAGCCCTTTTAGCAGGATGAAAAACACTTTCAAACCCGAGAAAATCAACCGCGTGATGCTGAAGCTGAGCGGCGAAATACTGGCGGGAAACTCCGGCTTTGGTTTCGATGACACTGTGTGCGACAAACTCACGGATGAACTCATCGAGATCAAAAACGAAGGCTATGGCATGGCCATCGTCCTGGGCGGCGGAAATATCTTCCGCGGCGGAAGCTGGAAAAACCAGAGCCTCGCCCGCGTAACCCTGGATAATATCGGCATGCTCGCCACCATCCAAAATGCCCTGTATATCTGCGAGATACTGCAGGCAAAAGGATGCGCAGCGGAAGTATTTTCCAGCTTTGTGCTGGATAAAATCGCCCGGCAATACAGCGCTGGCAAAGTGCTCTCCGCAATGGCACAAGGCAAGATCTGCTTTGTGGCTGGTGGCACCGGAAATCCCTACTTTACCACCGATACTGCGGCTGTTTTGCGCGCAATCGAACTAAAGCTCGATATCGTGATGAAAGCCACCAAGGTGGATGGGCTCTACAGCGCCGATCCGGTAAAAAATCCAGACGCCACCTTCATCCGCGAAGCAAGTTTCCAAACTTGCCTCAATGAACGTCTCGGCGTGATGGATCTTACCGCTTTCTCCCTTGCCGCAGATAACCAGATGCCGATCAAGATCTTCAACATCAACAAATCCGGAAACCTGAAAGCTGCTCTGCAGGATGCCAATATCGGCACCTACATTCATCCCTGAAAGTGAGGTACCCTATGCAAGAATTGAAAAATACTACCACCGAGAAAATGCAAAAAAGCTTCGAATCACTTTTGCATCAATATTCAAAAGTGCGCACCGGAAGAGCCAGCGCCTCTATCCTGGACGACATCCGGATAAACTATTACGGCCAGCCCACCCCGGTGAAACAGCTGTGCAACATCTCGATCCCCGAACCGCGCACAATCGTGGTGCAACCCTGGGACAAAACCACTTTGGCTGATATCGAAAAGGCCATCCTGGGCGCTAATATCGGCATCACGCCGGAAAACGACGGCAATGTGATCCGTCTGCCCTTCCAGCCTCTGACCGAAGACAAACGCAAAGATATCGTTAAAAACCTCAAAAAACTGGCAGAAGACGCCCGCGTGGCAATCCGTAACATCCGCCGCGATGCTAACGATCATGCCAAAAAGATGAAAAAAGACAGCGAAATCAGCGAAGACGACGAAAAGAAACTGCTCAAAGAAGTGCAGGATATCACGGACGAATGGATTGCCAAAGTAGACGAAGTGGAAAAATCCAAAGAAAAAGAGATCATGGAAGTGTAAAAAGCACCTTCCCTGTCTGAAGATATAGAGCCGGTTTCCATAGTGGGAGCCGGTTTTTGCTTGGAAATATAGAGATTGAAAAGAAAGAACAGCACTATCCGCAAGGCCTATCAAAGCTCCATCCGCGAAGGGATTTTTGCCCAGGTGTATGGAAATCTGGCGCAGATCGGCAGCAGCTTTATCACCAAGTTTCTGGTGCTCCTGGGCGCGAGCCCACTGCAATATAGCCTGCTCTCTGCCATCGGGCAAATCTCCAATATCTGGCAACCTTTGGGCGTAGCGTTTTCCCATCGGGTGGCGCAGAGGAAATGGCTTTGCATCTGGATCACCGCCGTTGGTAGATTTCTTACCCTTTTTCTGGGTCTGGCACTATTCTTCCCCAATGCGCAACAGAGCATCTGGTACATCCTGGCTTTGCTCTTTGTAAGCGCGGGATTTCAAGCCACCGGTGCCAATATCTGGATCGCCTGGATCAGCGATCTGATCCCGCTAAAGATTCGAGGACGCTTCTTCTCGTTTAGAAATCAGATACTCCTGGTGGTGGGACTCTTCTTCAGCTACATCCTGAGTTACCACGTGGATCTTTTTGAAAATAGC
>CAZJJH010000196.1:2444-3658 GCA_964546265.1 uncultured Candidatus Cloacimonadota bacterium | reverse complement strand
CCGGCAGCATCTTTGTAATCTGCTGCAATTCGCTTTCTTTGAGAACGTTCAAAGCGCTGTAGCTCATACCCAGATTTGCGCTTACGGTTCTTTGAAAATGGGTATTGATGCGGGTAAAAACGTCGGTAGTAGCACCTCCGATATCAAAGAGAATCAGATTTTTTGATGTCTGACTTTCCAGAAGCTCCAGAGTGTTCAAAACTCCTCCCGGAGTGGGGAGAATCGGGGCACTTACGATGCTTTTAAGAGCTTTATATCCGGGAGCACGTTCCATTACATTTTCCATGAAGAGTTCCTGGATCTTCTGTTGGGTGGGCTTCAAATTCTCAGTATTCATGGCTGGGCGCAAGTTTGGCAATACAAACAAATCAAAATCGTTGGATATCATAGCGGCAATCATTTCCGCTACGCTTTGATTTCCCGCATAGATAGCCGGTATTTTTACCGAGGTATTGAATTTTGGCATGGGTTTGGCAATTCGTAAAAGCTCTACCATCCTAAGCACTGATGACACTGCTCCGCCATCTGTACCCCCGGAAATGAGGATCATGTCCGGACGCAGATTTCGCATTGCCAACATTTGTTGGATCGGGCTACGATGGTCATCCATGGCAAATACATCAAGTATTATCCCACCTGCTCCATAGGCAGCGCGTTTTGCACTGCTGGCACTATCAAATAAAGTAAGACCAATCACCAGGATTTGCAATCCTCCCCCGGCGCTGCTGGTGCTCAGATACTGTACATCCTGATTGAATATGAGCTTTTCAGGCTTTGAATCCGGTGCCAGTAGCGAAAGCGAAGACGCATTTTCTATAGCTCTAATGGATCTGAATACACCTATTTTTACATCGTTGTAGGGAGCTTCAACTGTTGTATCGGCATGTTCCAAAGCTATCAGCCTTTTCTCGTTGATATCGATAAGTATCGCCTTCGTAGTGGTGGAACCAATATCGGTGATAAGATTGTATTTATACTCTATCATTGGGTTTACTCCTTTTTGATGCCAATTACATTACTACTTTGCCATCATAATATTATGGTAATCAATCTGCATAAAAGTTAGTGATTTCTTTCATCCATCGGGGGATATCTATGTGTTGAGGGCATTTTGAGAGGCATTCTCCACAGGCACTGCATTTGTCGGCACGAGCTGTTTCTGGGATAAATGTCAAGTATTCGCGCTTATTCGAAGGCGCGTCTGCAAACATTTT
>CAZJJH010000196.1:0-2344 GCA_964546265.1 uncultured Candidatus Cloacimonadota bacterium | reverse complement strand
GGGCTTTGTGAGTTATGCGCTTTTTTCCATACTTCTTCTACCTCTGCGGGTAGAGAATGTACCAATTTTCCTCCCCGTAAGGGTTCCATGCTTATGATGCCCACCTTGCGTTCTGCGGCCAGCTTCAAGCCTCGAAGACCAGCCTGATAGTTTGTGTCCAGGTAGTTTAACATGAATTGAGTAAAATCCCAATCAAAGGCACGGAGGATGCGGGAAAAGGTAGCATAGTCGTCGTGAAAAGAAAAACCTATATGCCGGATTTTCCCTTCATCTTTCGCTTTTTGCATAAATTTCAGCACTCCTAGTTCCTTCACGTTCTTCCAGCTTCGTTTATTAAGTGCGTGCAATAAGTAATAATCAATATAATCTGTGCCCAAGCGCTCCAACTGCTGATTCAGGAAATCGTCCATGTCCTCTCGAGTCTTCACGAGCCAGCAGGGTAATTTTGTGGCCACAAACACTTTGCTTCTATCGATCTGCTGTAGAAATTTACCCAGGAATGGCTCGGATTCTCCCTCATGATAGCCCCAGGCGGTGTCGAAGTAGTTCACTCCAGCATTATATGCTTCATGCAGCATGAGCAGACTTTGCTCTTCATCGATCTTCCCCTCTTTATTGGTGGGAAACCTCATACAACCGAAGCCAAGAGCAGATAGACGATCCTTGGATTTTGGCATTTTGCGGTATTTCATTTTTGCTCCTTGTGAAAAAATTCATAGATGTTTTTTGCAGATATTTCCCCAATGCCTTTTATCGTCTGAAGAGTTTCAATATTGGCATTGCGAATGTTTTCTACACTGCCAAGTTCTTTCAGTAAAATAAATTTGGTGTTTTCTCCAATTCCGGGGATGTCTTCCAGTTCACTTATCAGAGTTCTTTTACTGCGTCTTTTGCGATGGAAACTGATGGCAAAATGGTGAGCTTCGTCGCGTATTCTGGTTACCATTCGCAAGGCAGAAGAAGAGCGGGAGAGGATTACAGACTCACTTCTTTGCGGAAGAAAGATCTCTTCAGCACGCTTTGCCAAAGATACTATCCGGATATCCCGATAATCGCTGTTCTTCAAAATTTCATTGGTGGCGCTCAATTGCCCCTTGCCACCGTCTATAATAAAGAGATCTGGCTTCATCTCCGGTTCTTTATCAATTTCGTGTAGAAATCTGCCCAGAGTTTCCTGTAGAGCAGCAAAATCGTTCTGAGTTTGAATATCGCGGATTATAAAATGACGGTAATACTTCTTTTTTGCTTTGCCATTTTCGAAGTACACTGCGCTCGACACTGTATCTGTGCCCTGAATTGTGGATATGTCCATACATACGATTTTGCGGGGCAATTTATCGAAACCGAGAGCTTCTTTTAGTTCCTGAATGGGAAAAATCGTCCGGTTTGCTTTACGCATATGCGCCAGTTTCTTTTCTTCAACTATATGGAATGCATTGCGTTTTGCCATTGCCAGAAGTTTACTTTTGTCTCCTCTTTGAGGCAAGCTAAGCTTGCCATTAAGCCAGCTGTTCAGCGCTTCATAATCTTCCGGCTCAAAGGGAAGAAGAATCTCATTGGGGATCTGCTCGGCTTGCGAATAGTACAATTTGAGAAATGCGCCCAATATGCTGCTTCTGTTTTCTAATGCAAGATTTTTCATGGGATAGTTTTCCTGGTTTACGATAGCGCCTTCCTGCATTTTTAAAACCAGGCATATCGCGTCGTTTTCTTCCTGATAGAAACCGATGATGTCCAGATTCCGCTTGTCGGCATACATCACACTCTGGCGTTTCTGGATCTTCTGAATTGCCAATATTCTGTCGCGAATTTTTGCGGCTTCTTCAAACCGAAGTTCCTCAGACAAGAGGTTCATCTCATCCCGATACTCATCTAATACTTCATCATATTTCCCCTCGAAAAAGCGCAGCAATTTGTTAACAATTTGCATATATTGACCCTGCGAGATCTTGCCGATGCATGGCGCCGTGCATTTGCCCAACTGGTAGTTTATACAAGCTTTCTTGAAGACTACCGCTCCGATGGGGATCTTTCTTTTACAATCCCGGATGGGGAAGAGCCACTCAAAACTGCGGAGGGTGCGCCTGAGCGAGCGAACATCTGTATATGGCCCAAAGTACTTTCCCCCGTCCTTGATCAGCTCCCGAGTAACAAACACCCTTGGAAATGGTTCATTGAGAGTTATCTTCACATAGGGGTACTGCTTATCGTCCTTCAGCATAACATTATATTTGGGCTGATACTGTTTGATGAGGTTCGCTTCCAGCAGAAATGCTTCTGCTTCGCTGTTTGTGATGATGTAATCCAGAGCTGCAATATGAGCTACTAGTTGCTGGGTCTTGAG
>CAZJJH010000195.1:0-3683 GCA_964546265.1 uncultured Candidatus Cloacimonadota bacterium | reverse complement strand
AGCTATGGCGACAGCAGAATCCAAGGACAAAAGCACGATGAAGCAAGGGCGAAGCATTGAGATAAGGGCAGGTTTTGCAGGTTCAATTTTCGCCCATGCCCGGATTATCCGGCTTTGGGCAAAAAGCTTGAGCAGCTCCGCGCTTTTTTGGAATGAAGCGCTAAACCGCACAAAAGGCTTGACGTCTTTGCAGTTTTTTTGTTTGTGTCACCTCCTGTATTCTATACATTTGCAAAAAGGAGCATAGAATGTCTTTACCATTACCAAAAATATTGACCACATGTATAATACTGCTGATTTCAGGAATCCTGATGGCGGCAGATCCCGAGCCCGTGGCAGTAAGCAATGCCAACCTTCTGGAAGAGCAGGATATTCTTGCCGAATATGACGGTGGCAGAATCTTGCGCCAGGACGTAATGGACAAAATCAATAAACTCCCTGCCCAGCATCAAGGCAGATTCCTGACTACCGACGGTCAACTTCAGGTATTGGATATCATCGCAACTGAAGAGGTTTTCTATCAGAAAGCGCTGGATATGAATATCGACAAAACTAAAGAAGTGGCAGAACGCCTTGCGGATCTGGACCGACGTTTTTACTTGCAGGAATACTACCGCCGCAATGTGACCGACCTGGTTCAAATGACTGAAGCGGACATGGAAGACTATTACAACGAAAACCTCCGCCTGTTTTTTAATGCGCCCAATATCACCATCCACTACATTCAGACAGCCAGCCAGCAGGACGCTCTGGATGCAATTGAGGAGTTGAACGCGGGCACTTCTTTTGCGGAAGTCTCGGAAAAATATAACCAAAACACCTACGCCAAGGGTCTTCGCGGCGTGATCAAAAATGTGCGACTGAACGGCAACATTCCCGGAGTGGGCAATGATCTTGAACTGGAAACCCTGATTCAGGAAAGCGCAATTGACAGCGCGCAAGTATATGGTCCTCTGCAAAGCACCAATGGCTGGCACATCTTCCGTAAAATCAGCGAAATTCCCGGGCGGCAGAAGAGCTTCCCGGAAGTGAAAAATGAGATCGAACAGCGTTTACGCCCCATAAAAGAAAGAGAACTTTTGGAACAAGTGCGCGAGCAATTGAAACAGAAATACGCGGTAGTAATAGACAGCGCCATGGTAAACCGGATCGATCTGGCAGAAAAAGCCAATAATGAAGATATTCTGGAGCAATACATCGTAAGCGCGCCCAATCCCAAACTAAATATCACCGTAGGCAAGCTCCTGCTGGATTTTTCCAAACTTTCTCCACAAGAGCAGGTTTTTTACACTCGGGGAGAAGGAGCTATCGCTCTGGCAGAACAAAATCTGATCCAGGAGCTGTTTCACATTGAAGCCAAAGAGCTGGGTTACGAGCAGTATTTCACAGAAAATGAAGACTACCGGATGTTGCGTCGCAACACCATTTTACGCCGCACCTTCGAGATCCTGGTATTGGAAGATATCGAAATCAGCGACGAGGAAGTAAAAGCACGCTACGAAATGGAGAAAGAGAACTATGCCCAGCCCCCGCATCGCAGTATCCAGGTGCTTTTCTTTGAAGATAACAAAACTGCCAATAAAGCCTGGCGCAAATATAAATCTGCCCTCAAAAAGGATAACGAAAAGAAAATAGCTAAAATTATCCAGGATTACTCCATCAAACCGGATAAAGCCATTTACGACAATCAATATGATAATGGCATCGTGACCGGTCTGGCGCAGGATGCGGATTTCTCCCGGCGCATTTGGGATAATCCGGTTGGCTACCTTTCCCCCGTTTTTACCGCAGCAAATGGTGAGATCGTATTTTTCCGCACACTTTCGGAAACCCCAAAATCCTACCGTCCGGCAGTGGAAGTGGAACCCCGCATCTACAATGCCATCAAGCAGGAAAAAGAAAAGGCCAAACAGGAGCAAGTAACCGAAGAGCTTTTTGTGGAATACAACATGCGAAAGTATCCTGAACGCATTAAATTGAGCCTTAGCGCAGAGCAGCTCTTTGAGTATGCAGACAACGCCGCCAGAAACCGTAATTATAAGGATGCCACCACTTTTTACGATCAGATCATCCAAAACTATCCCAATGGCACAGACGATTATAAGGCATTTTTTATGAAAGCCTTCCTGGTAGCCGAGGAGATCAAGGATAAGGATGCCGCGATTATGCTGTTCAATGAATTCTTAAGCCGCTATCCTGAAGGGGATCTGCATGAATCCGCCCAGTTTATGATCGATAGCTTGCAGGGAAACCTGGATGGCTTTGAAGAATTTGAAGACAGCCTTGATTAACAACAGGATTTGACTGAACCAAAAAAGGTGGAAGCTTAAGCGGCTTCCACCTTTCTTTATTGGCTATTCTTCTGGTGTATAGGGGGGTTCCGTACTGCCCGAGTGTAGGTGCGGCTTTTAGATAGAGTATTTAAGCACAGGAGCGATCTTTGCCTTTGGCAGCCATCCTTCGCTGCCATCGGGTAAGCTTACAAAAGCCCAATCTCCTTTAAACTTCCTTACCTGCAGGATCAATGCCTCGTGGATCAGTGCCGTTCTATCTGCATCATCTTTGGGTTCCGCGCACAATTCCGCCTGCTCAGAAATCACTACTGCCTGTCGGTTATGGCTACGCCGGTATGCTTTGAAACCGGTAAGAGTTCCGGAAACAAGCAGCAGAAATAAGGATATCCCCCAGATAAGCGCCGGCAGATCCCGTTCTTTTTGCGGATCGTAATTCAGATACCACAAAGCGCCGAGCGCGGAAAGGAACAGGAGGGATAGTGTAATCAACGCCATCCGGTTTAGATTCAGAGAGTGGTAGAACTTCAAGAAAAGCTGGATCAGAAATACCCGGGATGGATACAGATCCCGATCCACAGAAAGCTCAATTACATAATTTAGATTTTCGCGGGCCTGACGATGGGCACTATCCAGGTTTAGCGCTTTCAAGAAATACAAGCTTGCCATGCCGCTCTGCCCGGTTTGCCAGTAGGTAACGCCCAGATTGTAATATAAATCCGGGTTTTTTGTACCCTGCTCTTCAATCTGTTTTAAGCGGTCAAATTCACTGCCGTGCAAGCTGCCTGCCATGCACAGCAACACCAGTATCAAGCTGAGCCATTTCATCGCTGCTCTCCCAATCTGCTAAAATCTGTTACCAATTGTCTCAAAAGCGCCAAATCGCGCTGAATATCGGCTTCACCCGGCTGATATGGTGCAAATCGATGCAATTGACAGCTACCGATGAAATCCCTGGTTTTATGCAACAAGTCTTCCGGAATGTGTTTATCTGCCAATAGTTCCAATTTCTGAGAGCTGGAGAGACCAATGCTAATGCCATATTTATCACTCAGATAGCGCATCAGATTGTTTTCTGCCAGGCTGTAGAACTCTGCAGAGGAATCCCGGGCAGCCTTTTCTGCTTCCAGCAGGTAGAGTTTCAATACTTTGTTTGCTCTCATTTTTGCATACTCTTCCGGCTCACGCATCCGCTTGATTCTTTGCTTGCTAAAAAACACAGCCACAGCGGTGCCAAACAGGATTGAAGCCACAAGCAGCCAATACCAGAGACTTTTGAGATAGTTTTTGTATGTGGGATAGCTGTCACGCGAAAGCATGGGCCGCAGGGTTTGCGGTTTGCCGCTATCCAGAAGTCCGGAGAAATAACTTACTACATTTGCGCTTTTTACC
>CAZJJH010000194.1:0-3714 GCA_964546265.1 uncultured Candidatus Cloacimonadota bacterium | reverse complement strand
AAAGCTCGCCGCAGTGAATCTTATGCAAAAATACCTCGATACTCTGCAAACAGAGATTCGTGCCCGGGGCATTGAAATTGACCCCATTAACGATCCTTTCCAGAGTGGATTGATCGGACAGAGGCTTTCTTCCATCACCTCGGACAGAGGTTTACTTTCTGAAAAGCAGGCGGCTATCAACCCAAATATCGCAGCCATCTTTGTAGAAGAGTTAGACCGTGCCAAGGCTGGAGATAAAATTGCTGTGGGCATTACCGGCAGCAATCCTGCCGTGAACCTTGCCCTATATGCAGCCATTACTGCGCTAAAACTGGATCCCCAGATCATAGTCTCTCTTTCTTCAGCATCTTACGGTGCAAATAGAGAAGAGCTAACCTGGCTTGATATCGAGGCAATTCTCAAGGAAAAGGGATTGCTAACATTTGGCGCAAAATACGCTTCAATCGGTGGTAGTGAAGATCTGGGAATAGGGCTTTCGGATTTTGGAATTCAGGCCCTGCGCGAAGCGATGAGCCGCAATAATGTTCCTCTGATTATGGGCGCAAATCTGGAAGAAAACGTAGCCCTGCGCATGAAAGCCTATGAAGACCTATTGGGCGATTCCGGTAGATACCAGCTTTTTGTGAATGTTGGCGGCGGTTTGGCAAACGTTGGCAGCGGACCTAATGCCCGCTTGATTCCCGAGGGTATCAACAACAAACTTGCCGAAAAGAATTTTGAGCAAGAAGGCGTAATGATGAAAATGGCAAAGATGAATGTCCCCGTTTTCCACATGCGTCGTATCCTGCGCTGGGCAAGCAAATACGATCTTAGCCTTTCTCTGGATACAAAACCGGTCCCCGGAGAAGGAACCGTATTCAGTTCCACCATTCACAACGTAACCATTGCCACGATTTGCCTGATCATCCTTCTGGCAGCGATCATCGCGGTGATTATTTTTGACCGTCATGATCGTCACTTTATGGCCAATATCGTGGATACAGACGACGAATTATAGGAGTTTTTAAGATAAATGACAAAAAGAATCATCCTTCTTGCCCTTGCCAGCTTGATGGCAGTTGCGGCTTTTGCCCAGAATTATCGCACCCGGATCATGGATTTTGAAAACCCGGGAAGCCGGAGAATTAGAAGAATGGAAGGCTCGAACCATTGGTATTATCGCAGCCTGCCGGAAAAAACCATGACCCTCAAAACTGAAGATATCAGCCGCATCCAAATCCGCAGCTTCAGTATCGAAAAACCCCGCAAGCCCCAGATCATCGTTATCATTGACGGTGAACGCATGCCTTATGATCTTAGCTTCTCTGAGTTCAACAACGGCTACTATTTCTTCGAGGATTTTGAACTGGATATCCCTGAAAACACCCAGGAGATAGAATTGCTCTGCTATCAACGGCATATATATATGCGTGCCTATGAAATGGAAGAGATCATTCCCAAAGTAAAACCGGTCAAAATTCCAAACCGGCAGATTCAAGCACATGCTGGCTTGATTGAGATAAGCCACAATTCCACCACCAGCGAATACTATACCTATAATATGAGCCAAAGCTTTAAGTTTACTCATAACAACGCCAAAAATGGCATCCTCTACGTTCGTGCCCGGTTAACAGATCGTAGTTTGCCCAAATTCAGCCTATGGCACAATGGCACAAAGGTAGAAGAATTTGAGTTCAGCCTTGCCCGCACCACCAAGTACAGTGCTCAGGGCGTAAGATATCTCACAATCGGCAAAAAGATCAATCTGCCAGATAACGACGGCAGTAGCGTTTATGAATTGAAGGCGGAAAGCGATCATCTCTTCATGGCAAAACCGGTTTTTGATCAATAATAGGTACTATGATGAGTTTTTCGCAAACTGACAACAACGAAACCAAAAACCAACGGGAAATATACCCGGATGTTCAAGAGGATTTAAAAAATCCGGAGGATAAGAAAGTGAGAAATCCACGCAGTCTTGCTCGCAAAAAGAACTTCCGACCCATCATCCTGTGCTTTGCAGTTATCCTGTTCTCATGGAGTCTGGGGCATGCTCAGCTTGAAGGTGAAATTACTGTGGGAGCATCCTATTCGGATAACCAGTTTCAGCTTTCCGAATATGATCTGAGCCGCTGGGAGAATAATAGTTCCGGGCTCTCCTGGGCTGAAACCACGGACGACCTGAATCTTTCTACCCGGATCGACCTCGCTTATCCCATCTCATATCGGTGGTGGACATTCACGCCTTCCATTACCGGAAAGCTGAACCAAAACATCAGTAACGGACAAAAGCATCGCAGTGATACAATCCTGAGATTCAGGGCAGACCGATATTACTGGAGCATCAGCGCCCTGTATGGATACTATCCCTATATCTACTATCGCCACTATAATGATAGCGACGGCAGCGGCGACCCCAAGAAGTATACTTACGAACGCAACCTTTACCGGGCGGATGTCATTGTAAGACCAATAAGAAACCTTAGCGCCTTTGCTAATGTTCGCTATGAGGATTTATATTACAATCAATACTTTACCGAGGCCGATGGAGATCGTTTAACTACGGAGTTTGGCCTCAGATACCGGTTCCCCATCTTTACCCTGCAAGGCTCTTATGCTTACAGGACTTACGATAACACCGGTTACAAAGCCATTGCCGAGGATGATGGCAGTTACGACAGCAATATCTATCGGGGTGTTTTGCGCCTGAGGAAAATGCCTTTACAGGGCGATAGCACCAAGGATATGAATTGGCACCCGTATCTGGAGCTTAGCAAAGAGGATCGTTTCTATCAGGGCGACAGCCCCTGGTACGCCGGCAGAGAATATGCTATTTACAACACCACAGCAGGTTTGAACTTCATGTTGCATCCTTCGTGGAATTTATCTCTTGACTACTCGCATATCTTCAGGAATGTAGATTCACCGAATGAGAGTGTGCTTCGCCTCAAAGAATTCAGCGAAAATCGCCTCTCAGCAGCGCTAAGCTACAAATTCTGATTTACGAGGTAAAAATGGAATTCCGCATGGAAAAGGACCGCAAGAAGATCCGTGAATTTTTGGATCTGGTTGAGAACCATAAGATTGAACTGCGTCATTATAAATCGCCGGTATTGGTTTGGACAAATTTTGATGGAGTATGTCATTACGCCTTTTGGGAAGAAGACACTCTGGCTCGTTTTGGCTTTGGCAATGTTGACGGTTGGGATTTTGAAGAAGATCTCCTCTTCTGCCCGGATTGGATCGCAGATAACGACGATGATGACGATTTGGACGAGGATGACGACGACGATCTGGGCGTTTATTGCGATCTGATTAAGAAATGAAAATCTCTGTAATAGGCGGAGGCGGCTGGGGCTTAGCACTTTCCAAGCTCCTGGCAGAGAACGATCACCAAGTGCTGGTTTGGGAGTATAACCCAGTATTTCTGGCTTCACTGAAGCAAACTCATAGTAATCCTGCGCTCCTTAAGCACATTACATTACCTGCCGAGATATCTTTTACCGACTCCTTTGAAGAGCTTGCAGAGTTTCAAAGCGATGTAATTCTACTGGCTACACCCTCACAATTCATCCGCTCCACTCTGAAAAAGATTCCTCCGCATCTAGCTGAGAAAATCTGGCATAATGAGCGTTTGCTGGCGATCGTAAATGTGGCCAAAGGAATTGAGGAAAACAGCCTTAAAACTATAGACCAAATCCTCTTTGACGAATTACCTGAAAGCATTCATGGCAA
>CAZJJH010000193.1:0-3774 GCA_964546265.1 uncultured Candidatus Cloacimonadota bacterium | reverse complement strand
TGGATTTTGCGTACTTTGGCTCATATTCGGTAATGAAAATATTGCTGTCGATTAAACTCAAAATTGATCTCCTCATATCTTAACAACATCGTTTTTGTAGATATGCTTATGAATTATATTCACGGGTAGCGTATTAATTTCATTCAATATGTGTCAACAATTATTTTATCAAAGAGCGTCTTCATTTTATTTTGCCCAAAGACGACCATGAATGCAAGTGAAATGCTGTTTTCCAGTCTATTATTCAAAGCTCTTCCCTATTGTGTGCTTTGTGCACCAGCCTTTCTTTAAATAGCTTTCAAGGCTGGATTATCTTATGGCGACAGCTAAAACTAAGCTTAAAGCTTTGTTCATGCTAAGTTTTAGTAGTAAGGAAGGCTAAGCGCTGATGTGTGCAAAAGAATAGAAGGAAATACAATATTTGGGCAATCGCTTGTAATGAAATGCTGTGTTAATAAGCATTTTAGATGGCAATTCACAGAAAAAGTGGGGATATTCATTGACAACATAAGTGCTCCTAAAATAAGTGTGATCCAAAAGAAACACGTCAGGAGTATTACCTATGAAGAATATCCTTGTGATCGGTGCAGCCGGACAGATTGGTTCGGAGCTTGTTCCCTACCTCAGAAACATCTATGGCGACAGCCATGTAGTAGCCACTTATAACCACACTCCTCTTCCCCAAGAATTGATGGAAACCGGACCTTCCGCAAAAGTAAACGCCACTGAAGGCACGGCTTTAAATGATGTAGTGCGCAAGCATAATATCGATACAATATTCAATCTTGTTGCAGTGCTTTCTGCCAAAGGTGAGGCAAACCCTGCCAATAGCTGGAAGATCAATATGGATACTACCTTCAACTGCTTGGAAATCATGAAGGAAGTAAAAGGTGCACTTTTTACCCCGTCCTCAATTGGCGCTTTTGGTCCTACTACTCCCCTTGATAACACTCCCCAGGATACCATCATGCGGCCTACTACTATCTACGGTATTTCCAAAGTAGCCGGTGAACTTTTAGGAGATTATTACTACCTGAAATATGGCGTGGATGCACGTGGATTGAGATACCCGGGAATCATATCAAACGTAACCCTGCCCGGTGGCGGAACTACTGACTATGCAGTGGAGATCTATTATGAAGCCATCAAGCAGAAAAAGTACATCTGCAATCTTCCTGCTGGAACTTTTCTGGATATGATGTATATGCCGGATGCCCTGCGCAGTGCGGTTGAACTGATGGAAGCGGATCCCTCCAAGCTCATCCATCGCAATTGCTTCAATGTAACTGCAATGAGTTTTGATCCCGAAATTATCGCTGCAGCAATACGTAAACACATCCCGGAATTTGTATTAGAATACAACGTTGACCCGGTAAAGAAAGCGATTGCCGACAGCTGGCCCAATAGCATGGATGATTCTGCAGCCCGTAATGAATGGGGCTGGAAACCAGAATATGACCTCGATGGCATGACCCTGGATATGATCGAAAAGGTCTCTGCTAAACTGAAGAAATAAGGAAATAATATGATAAAGATCGGCGTAGTAGGCGTTGGGCACCTTGGCCAGCATCACGCAAGGAAATTCATGGCGATGGAAAACGCGAGCCTGGCAGGCATCTTTGATGCAAAAACCAGCCGTGCCAAAGAGATTGCTAAAACTCTTGATGCTAATAGATTTGAAAGCTATGAGGCGCTGCTTGACGCCTGCGACGCCGTCGATATTGCCGCTACCACCACTGCCCACTTTGAACTGGCTGAAAAGGCCCTGAATGCCGGTAAACACATTTTCCTGGAAAAACCCATCACCAGCAAACTGGACGAAGCCCATAAATTGTTGGAAATTGCTGAAAAGAAAAACCTTAAAATCCAAGTAGGACACATAGAACGCTTTAATCCGGTAATCATGAAGGTGGAAAACGAAATCCATGAGCCCATGTTTATAGAGTCCACCCGCATCTCTACTTTTCACAAACGTGGCACGGATGTGCCGGTCGTATTGGATGTCATGATCCACGATATCGATCTCATTTTGAGCTTTGTGAATAGTCCCATCAAGGATATTCACGCTTCCGGAATAGGGATTCTAACACCTTCTATCGATATTGCCAATGCCCGGATTGAATTTGAAAACGGGGCAATTGCCAATGTAACATCATCCCGAGTATCATTAAAACAAGAGCGAAAGATTCGCTTCTTTCAAAAAGATTGCTACATTACATTGGATTTTAACACCAAACAAGCCAGGGTAATCAAAAAAAGCGCCAATGTGATGAAGTATCTGCCAAAAATTCTGATGGGGGCAACCGATATTGATCCAGAAAAACTTGTAGATCAACAGCTATATGATTGCACGGATAGCCCTAAAGACGCGCTTACGATGGAACTTGAATCCTGGGTAAAGGCAATAATAGAAGATAGGAAACCCGTAGTAGATGGTTACGCAGGCACAAAAGCTCTGGAAGTGGCTGTGCAGATAATTAAAATCATCGATGAACAAGTAAAGAAAAGCAAAATCAAGGTTTAGAACAATGCAAGATACATTTGTAAAAGATATTGCCCACCATCTGGGCAAAGACGTAAGGCTAAAAGGCTGGGTTCGCAATATCCGGCATAGCGGGAAACTTCTTTTTATCATATTCCGGGATGGCACCGGAGAGATCCAAGCCGTGGCATTCAAGCCTGCCTTGGGCGAAGAGGCTTTTGAAGAAGCAAAACGCCTTGGCATTGAATCCAGCATAATCATCACAGGCAGTCCCAAAGAACACCAGAAGAAAGCCGGAGAGTATGAACTGGATGTAAAATCTATTGAAGTAGTCCAAAACGCTGAAGATTATCCCATTAGTAAGAAAGAACACGGACCTGATTTTCTTCTTTCGAACCGACACTTGTGGATTCGTTCGCCCAAGCAGTGGGCAATTCTAAGAATCCGCCATACTGTGTACTTTGCCATCTGCGAATATTTGAACGATAACAATTTTTTCCGTTTCGATTCACCTATCCTTACTCCAAATGCTTGCGAAGGCACGACCACTTTGTTTGAGCTGGAGTATTTTGACGAAGGCAAGGCCTACCTTTCCCAATCCGGTCAATTGTATCTTGAAACAGGTATCATGAGCCTGGGCAGAGTTTATGATTTCGGGCCAGTATTCAGGGCTGAACGCTCCAAGACGCGAAAGCACTTAACTGAATTCTGGATGATGGACGCAGAAGCAGCATATGTAGAACATGAAGAGAATATGGCGATCCAGGAAGGTTTGATCCGCCATGTAATCCGTAAAGTATTGGAAAAATGTTCCAAAGAGCTGGATATTCTGGAACGCGATAAAGCGCAATTGCAGGCAGCCGACGCGCCCTTCAAGCGCATGAGCCATTATGAGGCAATAGAATATCTAAGAAGCAAAGGTAGCGAAATTGACCATGGTAGCGATCTGGGTGCCGCGGATGAAGTACTCTTAACCGAAGGCTCCCCCGTTCCAATCTTTATCGACAGATGGCCCAAGGAGATAAAAGCATTTTATATGAAAAGAGCTCCGGAAGATCAAAACCTTGTTTTGGGAAGTGATCTCATAGCTCCGGAAGGATTTGGGGAAATCATCGGTGGAAGCGAACGTGAAGATGACTACGATTTATTGCTTTCCCGCATGAAGGAAGATAAAATGGATCTGGACGAGTATCAATGGTTTCTGGATCTCAGAAAATATGGATCCGTGCCACACAGCGGCTTTGGCATCGGGCTGGAACGCCTGGTAACCTGGATGAGCGGTACGCACCACA
>CAZJJH010000192.1:0-3787 GCA_964546265.1 uncultured Candidatus Cloacimonadota bacterium | reverse complement strand
GGCAGGCTTCTGCCATTTTCATCACAGCCGTCCCATTGCAAGGCGTGCCCGGTGGTATTTGATGTTTAGGAAGATTGGCCCTTATCCGGGCTTATTGGCAGTGAAAAACAGAAAGTAGAGCCCTTGCCTTCTTCGCTTTGCACCATGAAACTTCCTTTGTGGGCATCAATGATGTTATGCGCAATCGAAAGCCCTAACCCTACAGATTGGCCTCTTCTGTTATCATTAGACACGCGGTGAAATGGCTCAAAAATTCTGCGCTGATCTGCGGGAGAGATCCCTATTCCCTCATCCTTCACGCAGAAAACAGCTTTACGATCCTCATCATAAAGCTGGCACTCTATTTTGGAACCATCATTAGAATATTTGATGGCATTGGCGATAATGTTGTTCATAACCTGATTGATCTTGGTTGCGTCGATTTCCGCATAGAGGATCTTGGAGGGGCTTGTGCAGCTTATCTCGATATTATGTTGATTGGCGAGAATGCGATTTAGATTCAGGTTTTTGATGAACAATTCGTTTAGATCTACCCTTTGCAAGCTCAAAGATACTTTCCCGCTTTGCATAGCGCTGAGATCCAGGATGCCATCGATGAGTCTTTGCATGAAAACACTGGTGGAGAAGATGGTATCGATTATCTCCATCTGCTCACTCTCGATTTTACTTTTGAGCTCTGTCTTCAGGTATTCGCTGAAACTTCGGATGATGCCAAGCGGGTTACGCAAATCGTGAGCTGCCATACCCACAAAGCGATTTCGGATCTCTGCCAGGTTCTCCAGCTCAACATTGGTTTTGGCAAGTGTTCTTTGCATGTTGGTGAGATCATTATTCAGCTTTGCCATCTCGTCCAGATAAAATCTTTTTTCATCGGTGATGGGGCCGTCGGTCGATGCTTCAAGGGGGATGATATGAAAATCGTCCCCGGGTTTAAAACCGGCTTCGGAAAGTGCCGTAAGCAGAATTTCCTGTAGCTCTTCCAGTCTGGGGGATTCCAGTAGTAATTGTGGGTTTTTCAAGACACTCCCTCCACCAAACCGCTTGCTACCTTACTGGCGATATCCGCATTGGGCGCAAAGCTGTCTGCTCCAATTTTTCGCCACAACGAGCTGTCTTGCATGAAGGCATAACCTCCCACCAGGATCTTGAGCTTGTCCATTCCTGTGTTGGTGCGGATCTGGGAGATAAGTTTTTCAGCCTTATGCAGATTCAAGGGGAAAGTAACCGAGATCGCCAGAAGATCAGCATTTTGCTGCTTTATCATATCAATGATGGAGTCATTAGGCATATTTGCCCCTAAGTAAAAAGTGTTCCAGCCATCCAGTTCCATGATGTCGGTTACCATACGCAAGCCTAATTCGTGCAGTTCACCCTGTACACAGCTACTTACCATCTTATATTTGCCCGGTGAAGCATTAAACATCTTGGGATACAAACGGGCAATGGCTAATTGGCTGACACCTGTACAGTAGTGCTCCTGTGCCACCGAGATTTTGTTCACATGCCACAGATTGCCAATTTCTCGTTGTACAGGTTGCAAAATATCCAGATAAATCTGCCGGATAGAGACTCCGTTTTCCACCAAATGGTCGATATATTCCAAGGCTTTATGCTTTTGGGCGGTGAGCAGTAGATCCTGGTACTTCCTGGCTTCCTTTGCAAATCTTACGGTTGCTTCGTTTGTGATGATATTTATGTGAGTGTCACTCAAAACTATGCGGGACGCTGTATCGGTCAGTTTCTTAACATAGCTTGCAGATTCTGCATCCAGTTCTTCATCCAATACTTCGCTTAAAAAGCGGAAGTGTGAAGCCAGACCCTGCATGCTAAGGCCCAGCGAGCCAAGCAGTTTACCCAGCCATTGCACATAGTTCTCCCACAGGGAGGGGGAGCTAAGCATTAGCGATTCTGCCAAATACTGCAGATTGTAGATGGTATCTTGCCGGCATTTATCCACCTGATACCTTGTGTAGTGCTTATTCAGGTAGATCCCACTGCGCTGCATCACAGTCTCTGTAAGTCTTTCCCGGTTGGCATGGATATGTTCCACTGCCTTTTGATAGCCCGTTTCTTGCATCGTAATCCCCTGAATTGTTTAATGCTTGCAGTATAATGATACTTGACTGTTATGTCAAGCACAAAGTGTTTCCGGCCCTCTGCAGGAGTTCTGATTCAATTTCAGTATTTCAAGCTTTTCTATTGTGTCTGCCTGGCTGGATGCCGGGTAGCTGAGCATGATTTTTGAAGAACTCGAGCTTATTATCCGGCTGGGACTCACGCTTTTTTTAAGCACAAGCGGCACTGTAGTCCCGGATCAATTCGGCGATTAGTGCCTTCACTGTAGTGATTTGTTTTACCAGATACGCATTGGCTCCGGCAAAAGCAAAACCATCTCTCATGTTGCCGTTTCTGGCGTTTTGTAAAGCAAGCGCGATGCAATAGGGAGCCCGGTGAAAATCACAGGTCTTGAGGCATTTCCAGGGGCAGATAAAAGGCATCTTGATCCCCTCTGCTACGTCTTTAAGGAACTGATTTCCTATGGCTCTTCCCGGCAAACCAACCGGGCTTTGGATGATTGTAATATCTTCTTTTTTGCTATCCACATAGAGTTGTTTGAAAGCGGCATCAGCGTCGCATTCTTCAGTAGCAACAAAACGGGTTCCCATCTGCACGCCATCTGCCCCCAATTGCATTATTCTGTAAATGTCCTCTCCGCTAAAGATACCGCCGCCTGCTACTACAGGTATGCTTTTTGAATATTTCTCTTCGATTCTGCGCACGGCTTCTTTTACCTCGGGGAGCAGCTTCTCCAGGCAGAAATCTTCATCGAAGATCTGTTCCGGCTTATAGCCCAGATGTCCGCCGGCTTTTGGACCTTCCAGAACCACGATATCCGGTATCCGGTGGAAGTTTTCTGCCCAATACCGCAAAATAAGGGTTGCTGCTCTGCCAGAGCTTACAATGATCCCGATTTTAGTTTTGGCATTTTGCAGATACTCCAGACTCATTGTACTGGGCAATCTTATGGGCAAACCCGCGCCTAAAAATACTAAATCTGCCTCTTCCTCAAAGGTAGCTCGCAACATATGGTCAAAATCTGTAGTAGCGACCATGATATTGACTCCGATGATGCCCTTGGTTTTGCTGCGGGCACTGCGGATCTCCTGTTTTAACGCTGCAATATTATTTTCTTGAAAACTTTTATCCGGATTTGGGTGTACTACCGCCAATCCCACCGAGGAAATCACCCCGATGCCGCCTTCATTTGCCACTGCCGCGGCGAGCTTGCTGAGCGATATTCCTACGCCCATTCCACCTTGGATGATGGGCAGTTTTGCGATCAAATCGCCAATAATTAGTTTAGGCATTTCTATGTGCATTTTTTCCTCGATGTCTCTTGATCGGTATTCCAGAATTTGTTTGGATACCGCTTGTTGTTTAAATCTAAGATTTATTATAATCGAAATTGCTAAACTATTGAGGTGCTCAAAAAGCAACCTTAAAGGGCTAGTAACGAGGACTATTCACAAATCAGTGTGTAACAGAATGCATCTTTGTAAGATGCGGCATTTCGTCAATAACTTTTCAGCCCCCTTGCCAGAAATTCTATAAACTGCGCTATTTCCAATATTTTTCGCACCGGGTTGACAACAGTTGCCCCAAGTGCGTGAGGATATACCCCATTGCAGAATAGCTCAGCCAGAGTCCGGAGGAATCGCACCCTGGCCAGTGAACATCCTGCATTGTTATGAATCGAAATGACCTTTGGGAACCTGAGGATAACTCT
>CAZJJH010000191.1:2172-3789 GCA_964546265.1 uncultured Candidatus Cloacimonadota bacterium | reverse complement strand
AAACCGACGGCACATGGCGTCCTGACAAGAAATTTGTAAAGATCTGCAAATGCAATGAACAGGACATCATGAGTGGGAAAAACATCTGATTTAAGCGTTTGATTTTAAGTCAAATTGTGCCGGATCCTTCATCTTTAGGATCCGGTTTTTTTTAAGCTTGGATAAGAGCGGTCTTTTAGCGCGCGGCTACAGCTCTTGGGAGCACCCTGGCGACTGCTTGAGCTCCGCTCAGGAACCCGGGCAGAGGGTGAGCAGTTTGGCTTGGGAACACGATATATTAGGGGCCGGAAAGCTATCCCGAAGCCGTGATCCGGGCACAAAAAAAGCCGGGTCTCCCCGGCTGCTATAGAGTTTCTTTAATCAGTCCCCTTGTTTCTGCACTTTGGCTTCCTTGATCGGAGCCGTGTTAGGCGTCATAATAAGGCTGATCTTGTTCTTATCGAAATCCAGGTATTTTTTCGCGGTGTTCACGATGTCTTTTTTGCTGATGCCCTCGTAATAATCGGGATTATCCAGAAAGCTGTCCAGCTCAACCTTGCGGAAGTGGTTGTCCTGCATGCGGGAAAGCCAATAGCGGTTGTTTGAAATGCTTTCTTCGTAGCGTTTTTGCAATACAGCTTTGGCAGAAGATACATATTTCTCGTCGAAAAGACCGTTGCGCAGGCTATCCACTGTGGCATAAATGGCTTGATTGAGCTCATCCACACGCGCGGGATCACATGCCATATAGATGAAGAGGTTATATTTATCATCCGGACCGTCGCTCAAGCTGTATGAGGCTTGCACTACATATACTCCGCTCATATTCTCGCGGATGTTTTCCCTGAGCTTTTCATTTAATACCAAAGAAGTTGCGGCAAGATCCACGGAGTTCTGCTGGTTTATCTTGATCTTACCATTGGTGATGTGCGCCACGTGTGCGCTCTCACTATTACCTTTTTGGAACCGAACTTCTTTTGTGCCCTTGATCAGCTTGATCTTGGGATCCACAAATTTGTCCTTACGGCGGGCAGTAGGCAGAGTGGCAAGATATGTGCAGAGATATTCTTCCAGCTGCTCTTCATCAAAATTTCCCACTACGAAGAACACGAAATCCGAAAAATCGGCATAACGATCTGCATGCACCAGGCGCAATTGCTCCAGACTAAGGCGGGAGAGATCCTCCACCTTCAGTGCCTCTGCCATCGGATGGTGATCTGAAGCATAGGCAGAAAGTGAATCGAAGAAAGCCTGTTCCGGGTTGTTCGCCATATTTTCCATGAAGGGTTTCATGCGGTTCACGTAGGATGTCAAACTGCTATCATCGAAGCGGGGATTGGTGGCGCGTTGATGGATCAGCTGGAACATTACTTCCATGTCCCGCGGGGATGCAGATGCGCTAAGACCCTCGTGAAACATACTCAGATTCAGACTTGCTGAGGCAAGTTTGCCAGCCAGGATGCGGCTGAGATCATTGCTGTCAAATTCACCCACTCCACTGGCATCCAGATAGTTACCCAATTGTTGTGCGGCTTTTGCCACTTCGATTCCATAGCGGCTGAAACCACCTACACTTTTTGCGGAGACGAGCACTTCGTCTGCCTTAAAATCCGTCTTCTTGCTATAAACGGTGATATT
>CAZJJH010000191.1:0-2072 GCA_964546265.1 uncultured Candidatus Cloacimonadota bacterium | reverse complement strand
GCATTTCCCATCAGCAAGGTGCCAAAAAGAGACCACACGATGGAGGCGGATTCCCGAGTGCCGCTTTTCTCTGCTTCACTTTCCAGGCTGCGGCTAAGGCGAACTTTGGCGCGTTCCAGCTCCGAAGCTTGAAATCCGTGGCGGCGAATGCGTTCTGCTTCGGTAAGCAATACTCGCAGAGCCTCGCGGTTTTTCCCCTCGCCGGTATATGCCATCAGTTCTGTGCTGCTAAGACCTTTCAGCATAGAGCTGCTATGCCCGAAGGCGGCGCTGAAGGGAGGGTCTTCCAGCAGGCTGAGCTCTTCCAGACGGCTGTTCAGCATATCGAAGAAAAGCTTCTCGTGCAACAGCTTATAGTAGTCTCCCACATCCTTGAACTCTTTACGCTCCCGCGCCCAGGATGCGGTAATTGTGGAATAGGGATATTCGGGATCCGTGGCAACTACTGCCCTGGCTTCAGGATAGTGGGGTACGGTGTAAACTTCGCGGGGTCTGGGGTTTTCCTTAGCGGGAATCTGGGCAAAATACTGCTCCAGCAAAGCCAGAGATTCTTCTTTGGGCAAATCCCCGATCACGATCACACTTTGCAGATCAGGACGGTACCAGTCCTCGTAGAAACGTACTATTTCATCTCTTGTAAAAGAAGTAAGCACTTCGTAGGTACCGATCGGGGCACGATCCGCATAACGGCTGCCGGCAAATCTCACTGCCGAGATGGCGTCCGAAATCCGGCTCTGAGCTCCCTGGCCCATACGCCATTCTTCGATGATCACGCCGCGCTCTTTCTCCAATTCCTGCTCAGTAAAACTCACTTCACTCGCCATATCGGAAAGGATCAGAAAGCCTTTTTCCAATTGCTCTTGGTTATCCGTGGGAATCTTGAGCTGGTACATAGTAAAATCGTAACTCGTCATGGCATTCAAGCCATTGGCAAAGCCCATGCCGATGGAGGCAAGGTAATCTACCACTTCGCTTCTGCCAAAATGGGTACTGCCATTGAAAGCCATGTGCTCGGTGAAATGCGCCAGACCCTTCTGATCCTCATCTTCGACGATGCTGCCGACATCCACGAACAAACGCAACTCTGCCCTGTTCTCGGGTTTGGGGTTTTCCATGATATAATATGTAATACCATTCTGCAAAACTCCGGTAAGGATATCAGGATCCTCCGGAAGCGGGATCTGCGCTATTTGTTCGGGAATCTGGGCAAAGGCAAAGCACAATGCCATACTTAAGATCGAAAGCCATAAGACCTTCATATTTTTTCTCCTTTAAGGTTCGGTGGGATTTAAAGTTACAACAAATTGATCGTCTGCAAAGAGGATGTTATCCTCATCTCCATATATCAGCGGGAATTCTGTATCGTCATCATGATACACGTGAACTATGTAACAGAACGGATCAGTTTGCCCGCAGGGACGAAGCCTTTCCCAATGCTGCTGACCTGCTTCAAGATCGCTGATCACCGCTACTCTGCTTTCAAAGATATAATTTATCTTGCTAAGCCAGATCTCAGCCCGGGCAACGGGATGATTAAGATTGTTGACAATTTTCACACTGGCGCGATTGGGATGAAGAACAGCGCTCAGGGTCTTGCCGGCTTGCACGGTGATGGAGGTATCGTCCTGCTGAGGACTATCGATGTTATCGATCAGGCTGTAGGTTTCACCATACACAAGCACAGGCACATTCCGCTCCACTTTGCCGGTGAGAAAACTCTGAGTATCGGTATCGATATTGAAGATATGCTCACTATTTCCGGGTATACTGATCTCCGCGGCACCATCCACAGAGGCATACACCGGAAAAGATGTGCGGTTTTCCATCCTGAATTTGGCCCCTGATTCACAGGAGCAGAGCAGGAGCAGAGCGCAAAGCGCGAGGCAGAGGACTTTAATATTCATAGTAGAATCCTTATTGATACTTTTGTTCATCTTAAAGTGCCGGGCTATGGTGTCAAGCAAAAAAGGCATGATGATTGCGATTGATAGAACGCTGATCTGACTGATTTACCTGATGTGATTATGAGTTACGAGTTACAAGTTACAAGTTACGAGTTACGAGTTATGAGT
>CAZJJH010000190.1:0-3810 GCA_964546265.1 uncultured Candidatus Cloacimonadota bacterium | reverse complement strand
CCTGCCCTTTGCAAAGCCAATGCTTTAGCGCAACTTTGACAGGCATTCAAGCTTAGATTCTGCTGTGGCGAAAGCATAATCCAAGCTGGAAACCCCGGTAATGTTTGGGCGAAGGATAAGCTTGGCCTTGCGGGTTAGGGCAGAATGTGGATGCCGTTTTGAGCGCAGCAGACACTATGCTGTGTCCGGGTTTTGTAGCCCGGAGCCATTCAATACAATATTTGCAGTTGACAAATCTCAGGCTACATATCAGTTTGTAAAGCAAAGATAATTAAACGAGAGGTCCAGGATGCAAAATGATGTAATCAGCTATTTTATGCAACTCATCAGTATAGATAGCGAATCGCTGAACGAAAGAGCCATGATAGACAAACTAAAGCAAGATTTCATGGAATTGGGCGCGAAAATTGACGAAGACAATTGTAACACAAAAACCGGCGGTAACGCGGGGAATTTATATGCCTATATCCCCGGAACCATCGATAAGGCTCCAATTCTATTCTGCGCTCATGCCGACACCGTCAAACCCGGCAATGGCATCAATGCCAGAATTGAAAATGGCGTAATCTACAGCGATGGCAGCACCATCCTGGGCAGCGATGATAAAAGCGGAATTGCCGAGATCATGGTGGGCTTAAAGCGTGTGATCGACAGCGGAAAGGATCATGCCCCCATCGAGGTATTGATTACCGTTAGCGAAGAAATCGGGCTTTTGGGTGCTAAGGGTTTTGATAAAAGCCGCCTGAAATCTGCCTTCGGTTATGCCCTGGATTCGCATCGTGTGGGTGAACTGGTAATCGGAGCGCCTTCTCAGAATTCTTTCACCATCAGCATCTTTGGTAAAGAGGCACATGCGGGAGTAGAGCCGGAAAAAGGTCTCAACGCCATTCGCATCGCTTCCGAAGCAATTTCTGCCATGCCGCTGGGCAGAATAGATTTTGAAACTACCTGCAATATCGGCGTTATCCATGGCGGTGAAGCCACGAATATAGTCCCGAATAAAGTAGTCATTCGCGGCGAAGCCCGTAGCCACAACCCGGCAAAATTGCAGCGGCTGTGCTCCGATATCACCCACACCTTTGAGAGCACTATAGAGCGCCACAAAGCCCAGGGAGCGCGTATGGAACTGGTCTGCAACAAAGAATACGATGCCTTCCGCATGAAAGAAGATGATATGGTAGTGCAGATCGCCATCAAAGCACTGCGCAAATTGGATATTCCCTTTAGCACGGTAGTGGGAGGCGGTGGCAGCGATGCCAACGTGATCTCAGCAACCGGTTTACCCATGATCATTACCGGAACCGGAATGGACAAAGTTCACACCGTGGACGAGAATATTCAGGTTGATCAACTGCTAAAGGGCACAGATTTTGTAGAAGAACTGCTGCTCTCTTACAGCGCGGAGTAAGGATATATGAAAATCAGCTTGATCGGATATGGTCAGATGGGCAAAATGCTCCATCAATTGGGTGCAGAAAAAGGCTTTGAAATCTGCTCCATCATTGACCCCATGGTTCCTGGATGCCAGAAAGAGATATCAAAAGAGAACCTGAACCATGCAGATGTGGCAATCGAATTCAGCCATCCCGGTGCAGTAGTCAAGAATCTGGAACATCTGATCGAGCTAAAACAATGCACGGTAGTGGGAACCACCGGTTGGCAGGAAGAAATGCCGCATATTCTTAAGCGCGCGGAAGCTGCCGGGATTGGCTTCGTGTATGGCTCCAATTTCTCTTTGGGCATGAACCTTTTTTCCCGCATAATCGCTTCAGCGGTTCAGACCATGGATCTTTTTGAAGATTACGACATTCTGGCATGGGAAAAGCATCACGCCCGTAAAGCCGATAGCCCCTCCGGCACCGCAGTGGAGCTGGCAAAGCTGATCCTGGAGCAAAGCACCCGCAAACAAAAAGTGGTGTGGGACAGGATGCAACGCAAGCCCAATCAAGATGAATTGCATTTTGCCAGTATCAGAGGCGGCAGCATCCCCGGAACCCACAGTATCGCCTTCGACAGCCCCGCAGATTCGATCGAGCTAAGCCATATCGTGCGCTCGCGCGCTACCTTCGCTTTGGGCGCGCTACAGGCTGCAGCATGGATAGCAGGGAAAACCGGGATATTCAGCTTCAACGAGGTAATCGAGGATATCCTATGTTGATTCCCTTCATTAAAATGAATGCTCAGGGCAACGACTTCGTGATCCTGAACTACTTTCATGAAGTACCCCATATTGAGGATCCCGCCCGGTTTGCTGCAGAGGTATGTGACCGCAATTTTGGCGTTGGCGCGGATGGACTGGTAATCCTCAAACCATGCCCGGATGCAGATGCGCAAATGATAATCTTCAATAACGACGGCTCCCGAGCCGAAATGTGCGGCAGCGCACTACGCTGTGTATCCTCTTTGCTGTTGCAAACCACATCTAAAACCGCAGTGGACATCCTTACCGACTCCGGGCTTAAGCACGCTTCTATGGAGCAAGAGCTTATCACAGTAAATCTGGGTAAGCCCATACTATTGCAGCAAGAGATGCCGGTAGATATTTTTAAAGGAGACCTGGTGGATATCGGGAATCCGCACTACATTGTTTTTCAAGAAGATATCTCGGATGATCCGCATTTGAAATATGGCTCTATGCTGGAACATCATCCCGATTTTGAGGCCCCGGTAAATGTTCATTTTGTTCAGGTGCTGAATGGCTCCGCGATCCGGATGAAGATCTGGGAACACGCCTGCGGCGCAACCCTGGCATGTGGCACAGGAGCCGCTTCCGCAGTTTTTGCCGGCATCAACAGAGGAATGTTGGATTCATCCGTTGAAGTGGAAGTGCCGGGTGGCACACTCTTCATCTCCACTACAGCTAATGGGCAGTTCTTGCTTACCGGGACGGTTTCAATGAATTTTCGGGGAACATATCTGTGGAGAACTTAGGTAAATACTTTCTGGATCTCAGAGAACAAAGAGGCTTGAGCTATGCCCGGATTCTGGAAGATATTCGCATCCCGGAAAGGCAGATCCGCGCCTTGGAAGAAAATCGCCTCTTTGAGCTGGGTCACTATGGCTTTGTAAAGGCCCTGGTATATAATTACGCGCGCTATCTGGAAGCTGATCTGGATGCGGTAATGCGCGAATTTGCAGTCCTGATGCCGGATAACACCAAGCGGGAATTCATCGCCCAAAGAATTGAGAAAGAGAAGAAAATCATGCTCTCCACAAACTTTTTGTGGACCCTGGGAATCGCGATCTTCGTAGCAATCCTGGGCTCGATCCTATTGTACAGCCACAGGCAAGGATGGCTTCAAGCGCCAGATTTTTTCAGCCGGGATACTAAAGAAATTGCCGCGGAGAAAACCCCGGAGCCAGATCCCCAAAAGCCAGATACCCTGCGCCAGAGAATGCGCTTGTTAAGCGAAAGCATTCCCGCCGAAAATTCCTCTGCCAGAGTGGTAAACCGAAGCGTTTCCCTAAGGGATACTACAGATTACATCGGGGCAATAATGGGTGAAAGCCCGGTGAATGTGCCCATCAATTAGTATCCGGAAAAAATGAATTTCGTAAACAAAGGAAACAGCGCGGGGTCATAGTCCCTGCCGAGAAGGGATATATCCCGTTTATCAGCTTTATGAATAAATAAGTGATGGCCGAGTGAAGCGCCAAGCATATCTTATTGATAACGGGTCAGTTATGGCGGTCGCAGATTTTTTTTCTTGACAAAATAATCGCCATCAATTCCCTTGCAAAAACATAGTGAAACACGGTCCAGTAACTCAGCGGTAGAGTATCTGCCTTTTAAGCAGAGAGTCGATGGTT
>CAZJJH010000189.1:0-3857 GCA_964546265.1 uncultured Candidatus Cloacimonadota bacterium | reverse complement strand
ACGTTGATAAGATAGGCTCTTGCGGCGGGTTGGGTAGAAAAGTCTTCCTGGCGTTTGTATGCGACAGGATCTTGCGCCTATATGGCAATAGAATCATGCCCCTCACATTTATGCGCGATAAGCCATACCTGCTATGTATTAAATATTTACCAGCTGTATCCCCGCTGTTGGCTGGATATTTCGTCGCAGCTTTAGCGATATTTTAGGCTTGGATTCTGCTATCGCGGAAGCAAAATCCAAGCTTAAAACCTTGTTGAAGTCCGGAGGAGGCAATAGGGGCATAAGAGGAAGAAACTGGCTGTTGTGATGGAAAATGCGGGAATGGGGACCCATTAAGCCGGATAGTTCATGTAAATATGGTTTTGCATTCAACCGGGCGCATGCCGGTGATAGATTGCATATTCCCAAGCTTATATGGAGATGAATCCTGCCGGGTACCTGGCTGAAATTTCAAACAAAAGCATTGACACCTATCAAGGTATGAAAATCATTGACCATCCACCTAAAATAGATTGTATAAAATAGCGATAAATGCACGAGGAATAACATGAAAGAATACTCAATCAAGAAGTTACGAAACCTGATGCTTGTCGGAGCCAGTGGCGCCGGTAAGACAACTTTAGCTGAACAAATCTTTTATTTAACTAAAAGCTCAAACAGATTAGGAAAAATCGACGAAGGCAATACAGTTTTAGATTTTGATCCCGAAGAAACCGCAAAAAAGATGTCTCTGGGCCTCTCTATCGGTTACGTGAATTATAAAGATCACAAGATAAACATCCTTGATGCTCCGGGTTATCCGGATTTTGTGGGTGATACCGTAGTAGCGATGCCTGCAGTGGAAAACGTGGTGGTAGTAGCAAATGCTACCGGCGGTTTCGAAGTGGGTCTGGAGCTGGCTTTAGAGCAGTTGGAAAACAAGACAAAAGGCAAGATATTAGTAGTAAACCGGATGGACAATGAACATGCGGATTTTGATAAAACTCTGGAAGCCATTCACGAAAATGCCGGCATCAATCCCGTAAGAATACAATTTCCGATCGGCAAAGAAGGATCTTTTGAAGGTGTAGTAGATGTGATTCGGATGAAAGCCATTACCCCAAATGGTGAAACTGAAGTGCCTGCCAATCTGCAGAGTGCCCTGGAAGATGCCCGGCTCAAACTCATGGAAGCCGTAGCTGAAACCGATGAAGACCTGCTCAATGAGTTTTTGGAAAACATGGAGCTTTCTCATGAAAACCTGATTAAAGGGTTGAAGAAAGCTATTGCTACGGGCGAGATCTGCCCTGCCTTTGCTTGCTCTGCCGGAACCGGTGTAGGAGTTATGGCGTTTTTACAGGGTGTGATAGATTATCTTCCCTCTCCTGATGATGTAAAAACTATTGAACTTATTGAAGGTGAAAACAGCAAAGAATTTGTCTGCAGCTCAGATGGCGAGCTATTGGGCTACATCTTCAAGCTTTACGCAGATCCCAGCATGGGCGATTTTGCCTATGTAAGAATATTTTCCGGCAGCCTGAAGACCGGGACAGAGTTCTATACTCCCGAAAAGGAAGCCAAGGACAAAGCCGGCAATATGTACTTCATGCTTGGCAAGAACCGTCATGATTGCTCAGAAATCCGTGCCGGAGAGATCGGAGCTTTGGTAAAATTGAAAAGCGCAAAAGTGATGAGCAGCATTGTGGCTTTGAACGCGCGTCACGCCATCAAGCCGGTGGAGCTGCCCTCAGCAACAACCTGGCAGGCTATTAAAGCTGTAAATCAATCTGATGAAGATAAGATCGGCAGCAGCTTGCAGAGAATCATCGCCGAAGATCCCACTTTGCGCTACGAGCTCAACGTGGAAACTCACGAGAACGTTCTTTCCGGAATGGGCGATCAGCAATTGCAATTGGTGCTTAAAAAGCTTAAAAACCGTTATAAAGTGGAAGCCGAACTCAAGGCTCCCCGCATTCAATACAAAGAAACCATCACCGCCAGTGCCGAAAGTAATTACAAGCACAAAAAACAATCCGGTGGCCGCGGTCAATATGGTGACGTATATTTCCGCATCAAACCTACCGAGCGTGGAGAAGGATTCAAATTCATTAATGCCATTGTTGGCGGCGTGATTCCTTCAAACTTTGTGCCTGCCATCGAGAAAGGTCTCGTTGAAACCATGGAAAAAGGCATCATAGCCGGTTATCAGGTAGTAGACGTAGCGGTGGAAGTTTACTATGGCAGTTACCATGATGTGGACAGCTCGGAAATGGCTTTCAAGATCGCCTCATCCATGGCGCTCAAAGAAGGTTTTAAAAAGTGTAAACCTATCCTGCTGGAGCCTATTCACAATATCGTGATCATTGTTCCCAGCGAATACATGGGTGACGTGATGGGAGATATCTCTACCCGTCGCGGACGGATCATGGGTATGGAACAGCGCGGTAAAAAGCAGTATCTCAATGCTCAGATGCCTGTAGCCGAGATGTTCAACTATTTCCCTGCGCTGAAATCGTTTACTCAGGGACGTGGTCGCTTCACTCAGGAATTCTCTCATTACGAAAGAGTACCGGAAGATATTACGCAGAAAGTAGTAGCTGCATGGCAGGATAACGACGTTCAATAAATAAAGAGGTATTTATGTCCGGACACAATAAGTGGAGCACGATTAAACACAAAAAGGCCGCTACTGATGCTAAACGCGGTAAGATCTATACCCGTATTGTAAAAGAAATAATCCTTGCTGCCAAGAGTGGTGGTGGAGATGCTGAAACAAATCCCCGTTTAAGAACTGCTATCCTGGCCGCCAAGGCTGCCAATATGCCTCGGGATAATATTGAACGCGCGGTAAAACGCGGAACCGGGGAGATTGAAGGCGTAAATTACGAAGAGATTACTTACGAAGGTTATGGACACAATGGCGTGGGAATCGTGGTAGACGTGATGACCGACAATAAAAACCGCACTGTGGCAGAGCTAAGACATACTTTCTCCAAATATGGCGGAAATCTTGCCGAATCCGGAGCAGTTTCCTGGAACTTTGAAATGAAAGGTTTCTTCAACGTGCCTGTAGCGGGTATGGAAGAAGAGGAATTCATGTTGCAAGCTTTGGAAGCTGGAGCCGATGATGTGGAGATGGGCGAGGAATACTTCGATGTATATACCTCGGCTTCAGATTTTCATACGGTATTGGGTAATATGGAAGCAGCAGGATTTCCGGTGGAAAACGCCGAGCTTACCAGGGTGCCCAAAACTACGGTTAATGCGGACGACGTGGCCGCCAAGCTGATGAAACTTATAGATATGTTGGAAGATCTGGATGATGTGCAAAAGGTCTATGCCAATTTTGAACTCTCCGATGAGGTAATGGCAGAGCTTAACCAGGATTAAGCTCCCATGATGATCCTTGGCGTCGATCCCGGCAGCCGCTATTGTGGTTACGGGCTCATCCAGACAGAAGGTTTAAAAGTAGTTGCCGCGGGTTGCGAAGTTATCGACGTAACCCGCGAAAGCTCTTTAGGGGCAAGGCTTTGCCTTTTGTACGACGGTATTTCTACAATGCTGGATGAATATCATCCGGATTGTGCTGCCGTGGAATCCATGTTTTTCCAAAAGCACATCAAGAGTGTTTTTACTCTGGGCCACGCTCGGGGAGTGATTCTTCTGGCTTTGGCACAACACAAGATTCCCATCGTGGAGTATAGCCCCAGGGAAGTAAAAAAAGCGGTGGTAGGTACGGGTAATGCCAGTAAGGAACAGGTGCGATACATGATTCATCAATTGTACAATCTTACTGCCAATTCCAAACGTGATGACGCCTTCGATGCTCTGGCTATTGCCACTACTCATTTTAACCGAATCAAATGGGATAAAAACAA
>CAZJJH010000188.1:0-3876 GCA_964546265.1 uncultured Candidatus Cloacimonadota bacterium | reverse complement strand
GAGATGATCTTCACCTTGTCCCGATTTTGGGAGAAAAAGGCAACAAACAAGCCCCCGATCAAGGAGCCGATGCCCCAGACCATCTCATTTGCGGTAAGTCTCCAGACATCGTTGCCAAAGCTCCTCCCCACTTGCAGAGGGCTAAGGATTGCTGCTGGAGTAATCAGGAAAAATGAGAGTGCATTAATAATGATCAGACGTTTTAAAAGGACGCTGCGATAGGCATAGCGCAATCCCTGCCGGATATCTTGATAAAAACTGAGATAGGCATCGGTGCGGGTGATTTTTTCCACCCGGATTAAGCTCATGATAATGATCGCAATGCCGGCAGTGATGACATCTGTCATAAAAGCCCAGACCAAGCCGAAAGAACCCAGAATCAATCCCCCCGCAGCGGGTGCCAATAGTGCCAATACAGCGTTTAGGGATTGATTTACACCCTGTACCTTACTAAGTCCTTCGGGTGCTACTAACTGGGGATAGATGGCATTTACAGCGGGTTGCTGTATTCCCGCCCCCAGGGAACGCACCACCGAGACAGCAAGCAGCAAGCTAAGACTGCGAAATCCCGCCATATATGAGATTGCCAGCCCCAGAGTGGCAAAAGCAATAAAAGCATCGGCAAGCATGATCAGATGTTTGCGGTTATGGCGGTCTGCCCACACTCCTCCCCAAGGAGAGATCAATACATATGGCACCATTGTGGCGAGCGTGGAGAGCATCAGCCAGGTTCCGGAGGAAGTTCGGAGCGTAATATGCCAGATGATGGCAAAACCAACTAGAGACGAGCCAAAGAGGGAAAAATTCTGGCTAATCAGAAACAGAACTACTTTCCGGGTGAAGAAATTGGTCGATTTATTCATTATTCCGGTAATTCTTGAGGTTTCTGCGCCCGGTTTGCATGCCTCTGCATGACTTCTGCAGAATAGCGATAGGCTATAACAGGGACATCGGTATTGATCACTTTGAGTATTTTTTTATCCACTTTTTCTCCGCCCATATGCGCATAAAATCTGCATGATTCATTTTCTTCAGCTACCCAAACAACCATGGAACGGTGACCAAGCGCCAGGGCTTCCCGGCAGAAGCTTTCAAACAGAGCACGCCCTATCCCCATTTTCTGAAATCTCTGAATCAGATACAATGCCCCCAATTCTGCACTGCAACTATCGCCAATGCCGGTTTCACAACCCTGATTGGAGCGGTTTTCACCCCCGGAGGCAAAGCCACAGATCGTGCCGGATACTTCGGCAAGCAGAAATATCTGCCCATGCTCCAGGGCGTGTTGCCAATTCCTCATACTGGCAGTGATATTCATCGCATCTATTTTTTCCTGGGGCATGATCCCCGGATAAGTCTCCTGCCAGCTTTGAATGTGACATTTGGCAATGGAGGCGACATCTTCAGCTTTCGCACTTCTTATGATCATTTTTTCTTCAGAAATTCTATCAGTCTGGCTATTCTACGCTGCTTGGTTTCTTCCTTTCTGGCATCCAGAATTCCTGCTAGATGTTCCTTTTTAGAAGAGTATGTCTGCGCTTCCCACGCCGGTAAGACACCGGTTTCCTGCATCACTAATTGAATATCTCCCGGAACTTCGACTACTCGCTCCTCAAAATCTCGCTCCAGTAATATTTGAATCTTATCCCCGGCTCTATAGCCTGTGGCTTCCCGCAGTTCTTTATTGAAAACCATCATATATTTTCCGGCATATCTTGCCAGAGTGCGGCAGAATTTCTTGCCATCGATGGTGAGGATCACAGGGACTCTTCCTTTGCTGCCAAAGATAGCCTCAGGATCAAAATCGAAGATCATGAAAGCTGAGTTGGGATATTTGGGGTCGTGCTGTAAAGTCAGCTCCACGCTGATCTTATTGGGGTATTTACAGTAATCTCTGTTTTTCTTCATATTAGTATCCAACAGAGCACAGATTATCTTTGCACGGCTGAAGTCAAGAAAAATAAGTTGTGTTATCTATAGAGCAGTTCTGCCTATTCTGAAGCCAAAATCTCCATCTCCGGTATGCAGGGGCACCCCAATGCAGCGGATATGAATCTGACACCCATAGGAGTCGCTCTTCCAGCCTCCGCCTTTGATGATTCTGGATGTGCCGCTACCAGCACCGTGAGGATCGGTTTGCTCGCCATATGGCAGGTTTCCATAGATATCCCAGCACCATTCATAGAGATTTCCCGTCATGTCGTACAAACCCAATTCATTAGCGGCTTTCATGCCTCCGGGATGAACACAGTGATCCGGATGAGTAGGCGGAAGCAGATGTGAATTTGCGCCATACCAGGCTACATCTCCCAAAGTGTTACTGCCGCTGTAGCTGTAGTTATTTGAGTCTGCGCCGCCTTTGGCAGCATATAGCCACTCCATCTCGGTGAGCAATCTGTAGCCATTTGCAGCCCAATCGCAAGTAATATCCAGATGATTTTGGTTCTCGCTATCCCAATCGTGCACCCAAAGATCCGGATCACTACCAAAATCCGCATATGAATAGCAGGGATCCAAGCCTTCCCGGATACTTCTGCGGTTGCAATACTCAATTGCCATAAACCAAGTTGTATTATATACAGGGTGGTCCGGAGATTCCCCCTGGCCATGAGCGGGGTTGTATCGCATTACGGCTTCAAAACTGCCCTGGCTAACTTCATATTTGTCCACATAGTAGGCAGATAGATTTATCAGCGAACCATTGTTATAGAAACTGCCGGCAGGGATATACTGTAAAGTATTGTCCCCCGCAAAGGGTGAACTGGCAAAGATCTTCACCCGGTATTGTGTCCCGTTTAAGCTTGTGCTCTCTGCTCCGGCATTCCAGATGATGTGTCTGTTGGTTCCGGGCCTAATGTCCGAACCTACTGCTCCGCTAAGATTTGCCCGATGCGGTTGCAGATCGTAAGAGTTTCCGCCATTTGTAGATATGCTGAGGAATATCTCACAAGGATTGTTATGAGCAAGATCGTAGTAAACATCTATGATCTTGCTGCCATCTTGACGTTGAAGAGCGGTTACGTTTGAAACCACCGGAGCCTGAGCAAAGAGATGCGCATGGAAAATAGCCCATAGGCAAAATGCCAGGACAGCAATCTTGATATTCCGATTCATTGCCGGGCTCCATCGAAAAATTCCAGGTAGCGGATAGACCGGGCCATATTGAACTCCTGTAAGAGGCGCTCTTGCCTGCTACTTAGGCTTAGATACGCATAAATTCTGTAAAACATTTTATCCCAATGTTCAAATGCTTTCAGATGGATGCAGGAAGTCTCATTTTGGACATAATCCAAAAGATAGAATCCTTCATCATCTAAAGGAGAAGTTTCGCTATAGAAGACCAAATAGCCATCCGGCTGTAAAGCTTGATCGTAGGTACCCGAGATTACGGGATCCCAGGAAATGAGTAAATCACGCTCATTCAGCGGAACAAGCATGGGATTCTGCGGAGACTGAGGGATCAGGGGACCGATTATAAATGGCGTGGAATTTTGATCCGTTGTCAGGTTGCCAAAGTCATCCTGGGCAGTAATGCGCAATACGGCGGTTTCAATTGTTTCGTTTGGAACAGACCAGTTATATAGCCCGCTGTTTTCCAGATCATCCTGCAGTATGCCAAAATATAAGCCACCGTTTTCTGAAAAATGTATGGTAATGCCATCTGCAGATAAGTTGTCATCCGAGGCATCCCACTGGATATCTTGATTTGTGCCCATACGGATAAAAGCTCCTGCTTGGGGAGACAGCAATTGCAAGATGGGATCAACCGTATCGAAACAAATTGGTTCTGATACCCCAAATCCGCTTACAGCAGAAAGTGTAAGCCGGGAACAAAAAATCAGAGTAAACAATAGCATCTTTTTCATGCAAAATTCC
>CAZJJH010000187.1:0-3890 GCA_964546265.1 uncultured Candidatus Cloacimonadota bacterium | reverse complement strand
TTGCATTTGCAGATCTTTACAAATTTCTTGTCAGGACGCCATGTGCCGTCGGTTTTGCGGTTGCTGATGATTTTTACGCGTTTTACTTCGGTGTTGCATACCGGGCAGATTACTTTTCCTTCACTGGATATTTCGTGCGCCAGTTTTGCGGCAAAGCTCTTTACTTTTCCCATGTTTATATCCTCTTATCTTATGCTCTTTCGATGTATTCCCGGCTACGGGTATCGATTTTTATCTTCTCTCCGGCTTCCACAAAGAAGGGAACCATCAGGCGCAGCCCGGTTTCCGTGAAGGCTACCTTGCCACTGCCGGAGGCAGTATTTCCTTTTACGTTTGGTTCGCATTCGGCTATGGTTTGCACCACTGTGGTGGGCAATTCCACCCCTACGATTTCTCCTTCGGGAGTGGTGGCGATAGTTATTTCCATGTTTTCCTGCATCAATTGCTCGTTTTCGCCGATGGTTGATTGATCCACGTGCATTTGCTCGTAGCTTGTAGTGTCCATCAGCACAAAGAATTCTCCATCACGATAGAGGTACTCTTTTTTAGTACGCTCGATGCGCACTTCCTCAAAGCTGTCGCTTTCGCGGAAAGTGTTTTCTATGGTTCTGCCACTGCGAACATTCTTTAGTTTGCTGCGCATGAAAGCAGGACCTTTACCGGGTTTTACATGTAGAAATTCGACCACCTCATAGAGGTCGTCTTTGAACTTGATCACCATGCCGTTACGTATATCAGACATTGAAGCCATATTATAATTCCTTGATATTTAGTCTGAATGACCATGATTTTTAGTGTAGCTAATTTGGCAAGTTTTTTTTTGCCAGCTAAGCCAAGCCTTGGGCAAAGGCGCGGAATATCCCCGCTTGCCCCGGAAGCACACCATTCTTAGTCTCTCAGACTACTATGTAATGATCTATGACAAGTACAATCTTCCCGGAAGCACACCAATCTTAGTCTCTCAGTCTACCCGCACACGGATGTTCTGGGCAATGCGGCGATCCAATACATAGCGCGCGTCGCCCACGGAGACGATTATATTTGGCTCTTCCTTCTCGTTGCGGAAGATGGAGATTTTTGCACCCACATAGATGCCGCGCTCGATGGTTCGAAGGTCATTATTACAAAAAACAGTTCCATTAATTCCTTCAGTAAGTTCGCTCAAGGGCAGGCAATCCCCGCGTTGGCAGGGGCAAACTCTGCGGCTCTGGAACAGACGTGTGCCCCAGTGTCTCATTCTACGCCGTGTGTTCATGTTTGTTTCCTATATATCTCAAATTTATAACAATTAGCAAGAGTACCACCGCGCTCAGGCTAAGCCAATAAGGCGAGCTACTGTTAAACGCGGCAATCTGGTAAAAGATCAAAGCCATCAACCATGCCAGAATGTTCAGATACACGAAGGTGAAAAAGGTCCAGATTCCGCCGTGTTCTTTGAACAGCATCGCCAGCGACGCCATGCAGGGTGAATATAACACCACAAAAAGGAGATACGCCAGTGCTGCCTTCCAATTGCCAAATTTCTTTTGCAGATTTTCCGAAAGCATATTTCCCGGCTCTGTTTCAGCTATTTCCATGCTCAGATCCGCTCCGGAATAAAGGCTTTGCATGGTGCCCACGATGGCCTCTTTGGCAAAAAGTCCCGTAATTAAAGATACCGATGCCGCCCAATTATCGGCTTGTATCCCAATGGGGAAGAGCAGAGGCGTAATGGCGTGTCCTCCCACTTGCAGGATGCTTACCTTCTCCCTTTCCGGGCTGAAGATATTGGGAACCATAACCACGCTAAGCAGGTTGATGATAAAGATCACGATCAAGATGGTTTTTCCCGCTCTCAGGATGAAATCCTTCAATCTGAACCAGGTATGCAGCATGATTCCGTTGAAAGTAGGAACGTGGTATGGGGGCAGTTCCATCACAAAATTTCCCGGCTCCGTTTTAAAGACAGTCTTTTTAAGCAGGAGCCCGGTGAGCATCGCCATCACGATGCCAAAGAGATAGAGCCCAAAGATCACGATATCGGCTCGGTGGGGAAAGAATATCATCGCCAGAAAGGTGTAAACCGGCAGTTTGGCACCGCAGCTCATGAAGGGAGTTAACAGCGAGGCAAAAAGGCGATCCCGAGGGTTCTCCAGAGTGCGGGTTGCCATGATAGCCGGAACGGTGCAGCCAAAACCCACTAGCAAGGGGATGAAAGCCTTGCCCGGTAAACCAATCTTACGCATGAATTTATCCGCAATAAATGCCGCCCGCGCCATGTAGCCGCTATCCTCCAGGATGGAGAGGCTGATGTAAATGAAAAAGATGGGGGGGATGAATGTGCCAATGGTTACAATCCCACCGCCCAGCGCATCGCTGAACATATATTGCAACCAGCCCGGAGCGCCGATGAAGCCCAATAGCGCGCCCAGTTTTTCCACAAAGACCCAGGAAAGCCCAGTCTCTATTAAACCAATAAAAGGCTCGCTGGCTTTTACTGCGATCAAAAATACCAGATACATTACCACAAAGAAAAATGGCAAGCCCATCAAGCCGGAAAGCAGCACTCTATCCACACTATCCGAGAAGGTCCAGTTTCCCGGTTTACGACGATTTACCACGTCCTTCACCAAGCCGCGGATATAGCCATAACGATCGTCGGCAATCACGTTTGAAGCGGTTTGCCCCCGGTGTTTCTCGATGGCTTTCACCTCTTTTTCTACCTTCTGAAGATCCTCTTCGGAAAGCTGCAACAAATACTCCGGATCCCCTTCTACTAGTTTCACAGCTTGCCAGCGGGTCTTTTGCACCGCCCAATATATATCCTGAGCCTGGGGTTTGTCAAAATCCTTGTCGCTCAGTTTCTGGCTTAAAAGTGTATTATGCCAGATGTTTTCCAGATGCTGTTCTACGATTGGATCGTAATGGATGGTGCCGGGGATGGGTGCTTCTTGCAGGTTCCTATTGATCTCTGCAATCAATTCATCCGGTTTGAAACGCTTGTTCAAAATCAGCGGCAATACCTGAAAGCCCAGATGCGTGCTGAGATGCTCAAGATCGATCTGCAAACCGTTGTTCTGCGCAATATCCATCATCGATAGACACATCAGCAGCGGCGCACCAAGTTCCATTAGCTGCACCGTGAGATACAGATTCCGCTCCAGATTGGAAGCATCCACGATGTTGATGATGAGATCCGGCTTTTCGTTTAAGATAAAATTGCGCGCCACCAGTTCATCTGGAGTTCCCCCGGAAAGCGAATATATCCCGGGCAGATCCACAACCTCATATTGCGTGTTTCCAAAGCTCAAGGTGCCGCTTTTGTGTTCCACGGTTACTCCGGGCCAATTGCCTACGGTCTGCCGTGAACCGGTTAAAGCATTGAATAGAGAGGTTTTCCCTACGTTGGGATTTCCCGCCAAAGCTATCACAGGTTTTTTATTGCGATTCATTTTCATTTGACTTGCACTTCCAACAGGTGCCGGAGATATTCAAAGTTACTTGGTCTATAGCGAACTTAATGCCTTTTGCCTGCTTCTGAAGGGCGGGCATCAAGATCTCCAGATCTGTCTCGATTACGCTATTGCATTTCTCACAAACCCAATGCACATGCCGGGGATGACCCAGGATGTGTTCAAAGCGGTCTCTGCCTTCCTGCCGCAAGGCAGGCTGGATCAATCCCGCCTCCAGCAGTAAAGGCAAAGTGCGATACACCGTAGCCAGAGATACTGTGCTGGAGCTGATGATATTGTGCAGCGTTTCGGCATCAAAATGCTCGTGCAACTGAAATGCCGCATCCAATACCAGGCTCCGGCTACGCGTAAGCTTCAGCCCTTTTTGCTTTAGAAAGTCCTTGAATAGCGTTTCATAGTTTTGCATGTGTAATCCTTAATGAGAATCATTTGCACAAA
>CAZJJH010000186.1:1478-3916 GCA_964546265.1 uncultured Candidatus Cloacimonadota bacterium | reverse complement strand
AAGCTCGCTCAAGCGGGTGATGCGCTCGTCCCCAACCGCAACGATGCCGATGTTGGCTTCATTTGCCGGGGGTGAATATTTGTCCGTTTCCGCTTCCTGACCGGTAAGCGCATTGAAGATGGTGGTTTTTCCGCTTTTGGGAGGGCCGATAATGGCTATTTTCATGCTCGATTTCCTTTTTTCTTGTTCTCTGCTGTGTTTTGGCGCGCGGCAATTTGCAGGCTGCGCACCTCCGGTTCCAATAGCGGACGCCATCTTCCTGAAGGCAGATCCCCCAGAAGAATGGGGCCAAATTGCACGCGGCGCAGGTTTTTCACTTTGCTGCCCACCGCTTCGATCATATGGCGGATCTGGCGTTTCCTGCCCTCGGTAATACTAATCTTTAGAAGCTGGGATTCTTCATTTTCGCTTTTGATATATACCTGAGCGCTTTGCGTTTTACCACCTTCTATCTCCACGCCTTCCCGCAGTGCCAGAATCGCATACCGCTTCAGTTTGGGCGCCACACGCACCCGATATACTTTCTCCACCTTGTGGGAAGGATGGGTGAGGCGTTTGATAAGCTCGCCATCGTTGGTCAGCAGCAGCAGACCTTCACTGTTTTTATCCAGCCTGCCGGCATAGGGGAGGCTGGCAAATTGTTCCGGAAGCAGATTGTAGATTGTTTTCCGCTCATACTCGTCTTTTTGGGATACTACATAGCCGGCGGGTTTATTCAGGATCAGGTAAATTTTGTTGTCATCTGCTTTCAGGATTTTGCCTTCGCAGGATACCTGATCCGTTGAGGGATCCACCGTCTGGGCAAGGTCCCGCGTGGTGGCGCCATTTATGCTTATTTTGCCATCAGTTATCAGGCTTTCTACTTTGCGCCTGCTGCCCAATCCGCAATCCGCTAAATAGCGGTTGAGCCGGATTCTTTTACCAGGCTTCGAGGCTGTTTTGGATGACTGTCTTGAAGATGTTTGTGAAGATCTCACTTAGTGCTTCCTCTTTAGTTTCGAATCTCGAAGTACTGCCCGGGGCTACTTTATATGTCTCGCTGATGCGCAGGGCGGTATTTTCGTAGATAACTTCATTTTTTACCAGGTCAGTAAAGCTTACATGCAATACCACGGATATCTGATAATCCTGCACCGTATTGGTGGCATCGTAGCTATAAATCTTTTCTTCATAGCTGCTTATGCTTCCTTCCAGAGAGCAATCCGGATCCTGCGTGACCATTTTCAGACGGCCATCGTTACGAACGGATAAAGATAGCTCGTTGAGTGCCTTATCTGCCAATCCAAATTCCGATGAATTGTTCTCAAACGCCTCAATCCGGATTTTTTTTAAATGCGGATAAGCATTTGAATAAACGGAGTAGTAGCAGCTGCTGAGCAGCATGATTATTGTGCTTACAAAAATAAATCTCTTGACCATTATGCCATATCCAAAAAATTCTCGTATCCTTGTCAAGTTAAACCTTATGCAAGATGCCAAAATTTTTAAATTCGCTTACAAATACAGGAGGTAAGCCATGGCTAAGAAGTATATTTCTAAAGCCGAAGCCGCAAAAAAACTGAAAGTTTCGGACCGCGTGATCCAGGAAATGATCAATAGTAAAATCTTCGAAACCAAACAAGTGGGAAAAAACGAGAAGATCGATGAGGATTCCCTTAATGAATGGCTGGAAAACCTCAATGAGGACGATGAAAAAATGCTCGCTCTCAAACGGGTGATCTGCCACTTTGAAGAGTATATGCGTCCGGAAAACATCTTTCTGGATTTTCATGCCGAAAACAAGTATGACGCCATCAGAGTGCTTAGCGAAAACGCTAAAGATCTGAAACTGGTGCGCGATGCTCGCTGGCTCTATGAAGTTGTCGTTGCCCGGGAAGAGCTTATCTCCACCGCTATCGGAAACGGCGTTGCTCTCCTGCACCCGCGTCACCTCCACCCTTCCAAGATCAAAACCCCAAGCATACTCTTCGGTCGCTCCGACGAAGGCGTGGATTTTGATGCCCCGGACAACAAACCGGTCAATATCTTCTTTATGCTGCTCCTACACAACGATAAACAGCATCTCTTCAGTCTGTCCTACATCTCCAAACTCATCATGAATCCCGGTGTGTTGGAAAGCTTTGTAAGCGCCACAAATGCTGAAGATATCCATATCGCCCTCACCAAAACCATGGAAGATAAAGCCTGATGAAGAAAGTACGCGTTATCCTCGGCAGCAAAAGTGATCTTGAGATTTGTAAACCCATCATCGAAATCCTCGATGCATATGGAGTTGCTAACGATTTTCATATCTCCAGCGCCCACCGTAACCCGGATAACACCGCCGCTCTGGCAAAAAATGCCGCCGACGAAGGCTTTGGCGTGATCATTGCCTGCGCCGGAATGGCTGCTCATCTACCCGGAGTAATTGCCTCCCATACCACTTTACCCGTGATCGG
>CAZJJH010000186.1:0-1378 GCA_964546265.1 uncultured Candidatus Cloacimonadota bacterium | reverse complement strand
TGGCTGCTCATCTACCCGGAGTAATTGCCTCCCATACCACTTTACCCGTGATCGGAGTGCCTATCGCCTCCGGTGCTTTGGCGGGAACTGACGCGCTTTACTCCATCGCCCAAATGCCCCCCGGAGTACCGGTGGCATGCGTGGCAATCAACGGCGTGAAAAACGCGGCACTTCTGGCAATCCAAATCCTTGCCCTGCAAGATGATGAGCTAAAAAGAAAATTCCACGATTACAAAGAAAGCCTGAAAGGCTAAGGAAAAATGGCGCACTTTTTTTATTGAAGTGCGCCAGAAGCAATTTATAACGGATTTCTCTTAAATCAATGCGGTGAATCTCTCGAAGTTTTTCACCCGCGGAAGCATTCCTGCCATCACTGCATCCGCCACACTTCTGCATGGCAATTCCAATGCCAACTCCCGATCAATCGTGTGCAAGTCCACTGCCATGATGTAATGCATATTCCACATCATTTTTACATACATCGCATTCCAACTGTGGATCGGACTCTCCCTGTAGCCATTTAGCTGATTGTAAAGCTGTAGATATTCGCGCAGATCCTGACGGTATGCCGCACTCGGATTTAAGCCAAAGATGACTGTTTGAATGTTGCCAAAATTCCGGTGATGCTCCTGCTCTTCAAATGTGGGACGCTTACGAACGATGTATCTACGATACTTGGGGCTGTAATAGAATACACAATCATCGGCAACTCCCGTGTAACCCATCAGCATATTCTTAAAATTAACCTTCATTATAAGCCTCCTTCTCCGCTTTGATGGCATTGATTAATTGTTTTACCCGACGGTCTTTACGCACATTTCTTTGCACCCTGGAGTTTAAGGATAAGATCCGCGCGATGCGCATTGAGATCATCACGATGTGCATTATTATCCTGATGGGATATAGCGATATGTTGCTCTTATTCTTTGCAGGCTGTTTTTTCTTTCTTTTCATTTTTCATTCCTTCTAATTTATTTCGAGGCCTCACTATATATGCGGCGGACAGCTTCTGGACAAATCCGGAAAAATCTTTTAGCAGAAAGGAAAAAAATCCTGTAAAAATCGGAATGACAATAAGATATAGCATAAAAAAAAAGGGATGCTGGTTGTAGTATTCTGCAAGTAGTAGGGGCGCCACTTACACGCCCAAATAGTAGGAACGCTCGCCGTAGCGCCCTACAACGCAGATGCGCCACCATTGTACACCGGAGACTGTATGATTGTCGCAACTCTCATCAGGAGTTCAAAGTACTTAAATATCTTCATGTTTATTCACTTTCTTTGCGGTGCTATGGACTTCTGACAACAAGCTTGCTCACTATCTCAAGGATATGAAGCCAAAACACTACATAGCATAATGTTAATCTTTAATAGCGAG
>CAZJJH010000185.1:2424-3952 GCA_964546265.1 uncultured Candidatus Cloacimonadota bacterium | reverse complement strand
TATGGGAAGGAATTCAAGTGGCTGACGAGCGCACCAAAAAGCAAAGTGAAGCATGCAAATCCTTTCTAAGCCGGCATGAACTGAGCGATAGCGACTTGCTTGCACTTTCCTGGCAAAAAGTAGAAGCCATCTTTTCCACAATCGATGAAGATTATTATAATAAACGCCTTAAATTGCTCTGTTACTGCCATTTCCTCTTGAAGGACAAATACAATCTGGACCCCTATGATATCGTTAAATTCCTTTCCCGCTACAGCTTTTTTGATTCCCGGGAACAGAACCGTTTGCGCAGCAGCTTGATCCGGCGGGATTACGATAGTTCGATCCGCCAGATGCTTTCCTACATCGGGAAGCTGAATACACAGATCCTTGATCCAAAACCCACCAGCCCCTGGGAAAACATCTATTATAAGCGACACATCGCCGCGGGCATCCCCTCCATGTATGGAATGTATCGGGAGCCGAAACTGGAGGCAATGGGGATGGTGTTTCGTCTGGAAAACGTAATCCGACGCCTGTTTGAAAGAAGCCGCGAACAGCTGAATCTGAACTATATAAACGGAAAAACTATGCGGCGCATCATTAGAATCCTGGAGCTTTACGATCACGCAATGAGGCAGGAAATGGTTACTAGCGATGCGTTCTCCTCGGCTTTGGGTATGCTTAGCTCTCTGCAAAATATCTCCAGCATGTCTTTGGATCAATATCTGGATATATTCAATCTGCTCAAAGATAGTGTAAATGAACTGGTAAATGAATATTATTACCGCTTTTACGACGCTCAATTGAGCAAGATCAGAGCGGGTAAGGATATGCGCAAAGAGCGAGAGATCTTCGCCGAAGAGTTTTATCGGGATCTGCTCTCTTCCTCCTTCCTGGTGCAAGGGCTGGATGGCTTTATCACAAAGATACTGGCTTCGCTTAGTGAAATGCGGAGGCTGCTGAGCAAAGAAAGCATTCTGAAACTAATGGCATACGATCCGGATCGATTGTTTTTTCATCTCTATACTCGCAACTCCCGCATCGAAAACCAGGTATTACTGGGTTCTAAGGCATTCTTCCTGAAACGGATGCACCAATATGAATTCCCCATTCCGCCAGGATTTGTGATCACTACAGATCTCTTTCGCAACCGGGATATCATAAATACCCATCCGGATATCTCCAGCGAGTTTGATCAGTTGTTATGGGAAAATCTAAGCCGCATGGAACGCTATACCGGGCTGGGCTTTGGGGACCCCCTGAAACCTCTGCTTTTCTCGGTGAGATCCGGCGCGCCAATGAGCCTGCCAGGTGCGATGGATACCTTCCTGAATATTGGTTTAACCGATGAGATTACCTTGAAGCTCTCCCAAAGGAAAAATTACGGCTGGACCGCATGGGATTGCTACCGCAGACTCATCCAAAGCTGGGGCATGGCATATGGCATCCAGCGCGATTGCTTTGATAATGTGATGATCGAGTACAAGAAGAAATACCTCGTGAAACAAAAAACCCAGTTCAGCGACGCTCAGATGCGCGAGATGGT
>CAZJJH010000185.1:0-2324 GCA_964546265.1 uncultured Candidatus Cloacimonadota bacterium | reverse complement strand
GACGTTGTGGCGGGACTGGTACACACTTTGCCCATCTCCGAAGCAGAACGGATCCATAGCGATGGCGAAATGTCTCTGGAAAAAGATTTCCCCGCGCTATACCAGAGGCTTTTACGCTATGCCCGCCAGTTGATAGAAGAACGAAACTATCCGCATCAGGAGATAGAATTTACCTTTGAAGGAAGAAGCGAAAAACAGCTATACATATTGCAAACCAGAAATCAGGTAATCCACAAAAAACCGGAATACCAGGTGTTGGGAACCTCCAAATGCAAGATGGAAAGCCTGGGCAGCGGAATCGGAATCGGCAAAGGCGCACTCAATGGCATCGTTGTAATAAATCAAAGCGACATCGAAAAGTATAAAGACCGGGGGGAAGCGCTGATTCTGGTAAGACCCGATACAGTGCCGGACGACATGGTAATGCTCTTTGAGTGTCAGGCGCTACTAACTTCCCGAGGCGGCGTTACTTCTCACGCAGCAGTTACCGCTACAAGGCTTGGGCTTATCGGGGTGGTAAATTGCCGGGATCTGGTGGTGGATGAAAAGAATTCTATCTGCCGAATCAAGGATATCAGCCTGAAAGCCGGGGATAAAATAGCCTTGGACGCTACTGGCGGAACCATCTATCTGGGACACTATCCCCTGCAAAGCGTGCAATCTTTAATATAAGAACAATAAAATAATAAAAGGAGACATGCAAAGTGAACCTCAGCTTACGTAACAAAAATCTGTTGGGAATCAATGGCTTGGGTAGAATCGGAAAGTTGGTGCTCTGGAACCAGATCTACCTGAAGCAATTTGAAGGTATCGTTGTAAATTGCGGTCGGGATGTGGGGAAAACCCTCGACGACCTGATCCAGGTAATAGAAACGGATAGCACATATGGCTCTATCCACAAGTTTCTGCATGGCGTAGTTGGCCCCAGAGCCGAGATCAAAATCCTGGATGCTGATAAACCCATCCTGGAGATCGAAGGTATCCCGATAAAGATTCTGCGTTCCGCCCGGGATCCCAAAGATATTAACTGGCTAAACGAAGGCGTTAAAGTAGTGGTGGATTGCACCGGCAGCTTTTTGGATCCAACTCTGGCATCTGAAGGCGGAAAGCCCTGCTTGAGAGGACATCTGGACGCAGGAGCATTGAAGGTTATCTGCAGCGCTCCCTTCAAGATTAAAGGAACCGCCCAAAGCCCAACTGATGCCAAAACCATGATATATGGCATCAACCATCTGGAATTTAATCCCAGTGAACACCATATTATATCTGCCGCATCCTGCACTACCACCGGACTTTCGCATATGATCAAGCCCTTGCTGGAAAATAGCCTCACATCCAGAATAGTTACGGCTTCCATGAGCACAATTCATGCAGCTACCAATACTCAATCCATACTGGATAGCGTTCCCAAAGCCGGGGCAAGCGACCTCAGAAAATCCCGCAGTGTGCTGAACAACATCATTCTATCTACCACCGGGGCAGCAAAAGCACTGGAACTGGTAATGCCGGAGATCAAGCATATCGGCTTTATGGCAGATAGCGTGCGCATCCCCACAAATACTGTATCTCTGATAAACCTGAACGTTACCTTCTATACCAGATTGGACGCTCTGGGTGAACCACTCATCAACCGGAAAGTAATCAACGATGTATATGCCGCTGCCGCAAAAGGACCCCAAAAGGATCTGTTGATATTCAGCGAGCGGCAAAACGTTTCTGCGGATATCGCCGGGACTCAGGCTGCAATAACCATCGAAGCCCACGAAACTCATACCCGAACCGGATTTATTACCTTCCCGCCGGAAGCTTTGGCACAGCAGGGCTTGAACAGCGACAAAGATCTGGAAATGCCGGTAACTCATGCCAAGATTTTTGGCTGGTATGATAACGAACTGGGCTCTTATGTAAATAGCCTGTGCAAGCTAACCAACTACATTGCCGCTAAAACGGTATAATAAATGCACCCCAAAAAAGCGGTTCATGTGGATGAGCCGCTTTTTTACTATATAGTAGAACAAAGCCTGGCCCAACAGCGTGTTCCACCTCTTGCCCATAAACCGGGATCATCCGGATAATCGCTTTAAAAGCATTGTAAAGCGAGGCCCTACCTTTGCCCGCCCAAGAGCCCCATCCAAACCCTTTGAGCATGCCCCTAGCTTCATTCAGGAACTGTTCAGGAGACTATTCAAAGAAGCAATAGCAGAAATATTGGCAACATTTTAGGCTTTCTTTCATACCCGGTGGGTAGCCAAAAAAATGGCTCTCTTTCGGTTCGTTAGCTGCATAAAATATTTCTATACCATCATTACGCTAATAGTAAGCGT
>CAZJJH010000184.1:0-3975 GCA_964546265.1 uncultured Candidatus Cloacimonadota bacterium | reverse complement strand
CTCGCTATCTTTATGCAGCTGCTTCTGCCAATGCCCGGTTGTATCAGCAAGATCCGCATGAACCGGCATGGCAGGATGCGTGTTTGGGAATAGCGGCAATCGGGATGGCAAGCCCTGAATACAGGTATATATCCGGGATAAGTTCATTTTTGGATAGCAACTATGTGCCCCGGGGATTTCATCTCCAACTGGCCGGTGGCTACGAGATTGGGGAGCTGGTGAATAGAAAGTATCTTGCTTTGCGTTTCTCGCATTCAATATTTCATAATAGCGGGCATTATCTGTACAATGAGATCATGATTGATAGTTTCATCGGCAGAAGCGATTACGAACAAAACGTATTCATGATGCAACCAAGATATATCTCAGCCAAACGAAAGTTTGGTTCCTTTGATGGCAGAGGCATGCTGAATCTAAAACTCGCCAGGCTCCAAAATGCTCATCCAACCCACCGGATTATTCTAGAAGCTGATAACTACTTTGGGGATCTCAAACTTCCGCAGGGAACCGGTTTTCTGGGCATGAACCTGGAAGAACATCTGAATACACCATATCAATTCTTCGGTTTCCAGCTTTCCCTTTTTGCTTTCGTGAGTTTGGCGGTGATGGAAGACGATAGCTTTACTATAAAACAGAGACAAAATGTCTTCTCACAAGGCTTGGGCTTTCATTTCAGAAATCCCGGCTTGATCTGGGATTTTATCGAACTCAAACTTGCCTTGAATTACAAAGATGCAGGCGCGCCCGTCCCGGCAGTCTCGCTTAATCTTAAGCCGGCAAGCTTGCTGGAGAATTTTGCGGGAAAGAGCCCAAAACCAATTATGTATTAGAGATCTTGGGTTTATTAGCTAGGGATTATTGAATCACGCAGCCCCACGTAAATCTGGAGTATGGGGCTCGAACATGCTAAGAATGCCTGATTATTTGCACATCTACGATTTACAATATGCATATCTTTAAGAGCGTTAATCTGGATTTGCCACATGTAGAAAGCATGAACTAGCTTGACTGCTAAGAATTAGTTAGGTATAAGCAGATTGAGCATTCAAGCCAGATATTTAGCTGAATCCAGGCGGATATGTATGAAGAGAGCACAGATGCCATAGCTGCACGGTTTGTATGGGGGTTTTTTCCCCAAGCACATTGTGGTGCTTGAGTTCCAAAAAATGGTTTGACAAAATAAGAATGGCTAAAAGAATGAACACAAAGAAGAAATATCTGGGAGATTATAATGTCTGAAACAGCAAAGAATACAGAGACGAAAGTTGTAAAGAATGCACAAGTGGCTGATAAGCACAAAGTTAGTTTGGTAGAGCTTATCATGATCCTGCTTTTAGTGGGGTTGGTGTTTGTATTTTTCTTTGGCATGAGGCAACTTAAGATCGACAAAGCTGCCGAGGCTCTGGCTATGCAGAAATTCGAAAACGTAGTGCCGGTAATAAAGGCAGCGATATCCGCAGCTGAGGAATATAAGAGAAATGATGATTTTGGCGATTATCCCTTCGATTTTGGGCAGCTGAATCTCTCCGATACTGATGATTATTCCATAAAAAGTGATGATACCGGTGCTATGTATATAGATACCGGGGATTTTTTGATCCATTATGATGCTGAAAGCTACAATTTTACTGCTACAAGCACAGAATCCTTTGGTAAGGCTGATGTAAAAGTGATTTACTCACTAAATGACGCTAGCTATCAGGTGGAAGATCCCAGCCCTGAAAGACGCCCCACTATTCGTGACGAGTGGTTGCCGCAGGATTAGTATCCAGACAAGCTTAAGTAGGAGCGGAGCCATTTGGTTCCGCTTTTTTCTGCCTTCCAAATTGTATCACTTTGTTAAGAAAGATGTGTAAAAAAAGAATTAGCTTTTTATCTCTTCGGATAGAAATCTCAGTTAAGGGTTTGAGCGTTTACTTCTCAAGCAGAGCTTTAATCTCGTCTATTGATGTGCTCATAAGCAGCAGACGATCTCCCGGACACTTCTTGAAGAGTGTTCATGGGCTATTGATGAGGCTGTTAAGACGCGGACAGGAAAGATATCCTACAGTGCTGATATAATGTGACAACACTAAGGTTGCTGTTTTCGATTAGGATCGGTAATCTACTGCATTAGAATTATCATCAAGACGAAGCTAAAAGCAGATTCCCGTGCTAATAGTTAGTCTATAATCAAAATCCCCGCCAAGAGATGGCGGGGATATCTATTTATGTGTTATTTTCTACTTCATTAGGATCATTTTCTTTGTACTGCTATATTTACCGGCTTGCATCTTGTAGAAATAGATCCCGCTGGCTACATTGCGGCCACCGTTATCCGTTCCGTTCCAGATCAGAGAGTGCGTGCCTTTGTTCATTTCATCAGCTACCAGAGTCTTTACGCGCTGGCCAAGGATGTTATAGATGTCTATATTCACAAATTGGCTTTCTTTCAAGGAGAAGCTGATGGTGGTTTCCGGATTGAAGGGATTGGGATAGTTCCCTTTCAGCTGTGTAACTGCGGGATTCACCAAGTCTTCATTTGAAACCGGGGTAGCAGAGCCCATCAAGGAGATGGTGAGGGTAGGGTTATCAGGATCATCTGTAGTAATAATCAAGTTAACCGGATAAACACCTTCTTCCTGAGGACGGAATCCTATAGAAAGCTCCAGACTTTCAGACTCTGGCAATACGAAATTCATAATCCGCAAGGCATCGCTTTGGCTGGAATCCAGCGTGTAAGGAGCAGATAATTGCAGAGAGCCGATCATCTGAGCATCGCCGTTGTTTGAGATTATCAGAGGCATGGCGGCTTCTTCACCCAGATTTACATTACCAAAATCAAGAGCAGTTTGATCTACAGCTAGCATCGGGCTTCCGGTATCGATTGTTTCAGCAGGGAAGATTATGTCGTCTATCCAAACGCAATCGTTGCCTTCAGATACAGAGTTATCCTTTACATAATCCCAACGGTAGGTATTGGTGCCGGCCATAACCATGTAGCTCACTTGGCTCCAATCCGTATCTTCGCCACTCCATTGGTTCTTTAGCATTCCGTTGATGTAGAATTTCAGGTAGTCGTGGTTTTGTTCGCTGGAATTCTTTTTCCAAAAGCTGATGATGCCATCGGCGGGATTGGTCATGGTAATAGACATGCTGGTGCTTTGGTTGTGTGCTATTGATGCACTGCGAATAGCCATATCGCTATTGTATCCACCACTGCTTATCACCCAATCTCCCCCCTCGAAGCTCCAGGGGAAATTTCCCAAACCGGCTTCGAAGTTTTCCAGCAAGACGCCGGAGATCAAGCTATAAGTATTCAAGTAAGTGCTGGTTCCGGAAGTTGCCATTACAGTAATCTGTATGGTAGCTCCAGGGTTTACTTGAGAAGATAGAGATATTTCATACAAAGAGGAGGCATCAGCGCCTACCTCAAGAGCGGGCAGTTCTTCAGAAATGGGAGTTACTATCGCGTCTCCACCATTAATCATGATCGTGGTGGAAAGAGGCAGACTGCTTGCGTGGCCCACATTGCTGATGGGCACAGAGAGGTGGAAGGTTTCACCCGGATCCATCAAGCCATTGCCATTGCCCTGGCTATCGTCGATACCCAGGAATCCCCACTGGAACGCGGGGGCGTTGATCAGTACGTCGTATTCATAGGCATATACAGAGTCGTTACTCAAAGTGACTTCTACGGTATATGTTGCCAGATGTTGATCGGGGACTGAATCGCTAATCTGAATATCGATTCCCGATACAGTGGAGCCAACCGAATTGGCATCGATGTCGTCCACAAGTTCATTGGTGCTCAATACGCTAAGATATGGATCATCGGTAAGAACAGCTACGCTGACGCCTTGGGCGGGATCGCTGCCCACATTTTCCATATCCACTTGAACCGTGATTATTTCATTGAATTCGGCGATGTTATTGTTGTCATCCTGAACTTGCACACCGGTAACAATTATATAGGGACCGTCTGCAGGAAGAACT
>CAZJJH010000183.1:0-4031 GCA_964546265.1 uncultured Candidatus Cloacimonadota bacterium | reverse complement strand
TCTAGTTTTTCCAGCATGTCCAGTTCCCGCAGGATGCTGACGTGATCGCCGCTGGGAAAGATGAGATCGAAGGATTGGGTAGAGCTTTTCACTTTGGTCAGCATATTTTCGTTGGAATCGAAGGTACTGTATTTTATCTTGCAATCATACTCTTCCTCAAATTCCTTGATGAGATCTGTATCGATGTAATCGCTCCAATTAAAGATATACAGGGTAGCTTGCTTTTTGGAGCAGGCACTGATGCCTATGATCATCAGTCCGATCAATAGGGCAGATATTATTAATGTTTTTTTCAACTTTACCTCCATTTTATCCTAAGTATTGGCGTCCAGAACGCCTTTTGCCGGATCTACAAATTGCAAGGCAATAAAACCGGCGGTGAAGAAAACTATCAAAGAAAGTATGGAATAGCGGATATCCCCGGTTTTGTGAGCTATCCATCCATACAGTATAGGTCCAATAATTGAAGAAAGCCTGCCTGTCAAGGTATAAAAGCCAAAAAATTCGGCTTCCCGGTTTTTGGGTGTTAGCATGCTCAACATCGTTCTGCTGTTTGCCTGAGAACTGCCGATGGCGAGCCCTGCTACCAGACCCACAAAATAATACTGAGTTTGGGAAGAGCAGTAAAATGCCCAGATTACTACAGATATCCAGATGATGATTGATATCGAAAGTGATAGCCGGACCCCGTTCTTATCCGTGAGCCAGCCAAACAAGGCGGAACCCAGAATCGAGGTGAATTGAGCAATGATAAAATAGATCAGCATATCCTTGGTGTCCATGCCAAAGCGGGTAATGCCATAGATCGAGGCAAAGGCTATCACAGTAGTGATTCCGTCATTATAGATAAAATAACTTAGCATAAACTTCAAGAGCTGCGGGTAGTCCCTCAAATTCTTAAGGGAATTAATCACCCTTTTTGCGCCCATCTTGAAGTAATTGGTGCGCTTCGAGGGTCTGCGTACTTCCTTGAGCCAGAAAAAGGTAAAGAGGCTGAAAATAAAGAAATGAGCCGAAATCATCGGGAATACCCAGCGCACATCGTAATTGATCAAAACCAGAGAAACCAGTAGCGAAAGCAAGCCACCCAGATAGCCAAGTGCCCAGCCAAAGCCGGATACCTTGCCCATATTGCTCAGATTGGTTATCTCCGGCAAGAAGGCATCGTAAAACACATTGGCAGAGTTAAAACTATAATTTGCCACGATGAAAAAGAGCATGCCTTTAGTGATCTCCCCGGGTTCCACAAAGTACAAAAGACCAGTGAAAATGATTGTGAGATAGCAATTGATGAACAGAAACTTCTTCTTGGATCTGGAAAAATCCGCCACAGCACCCATAATCGGTGCCGAGAGAGCAACCAAAGTCATGGAGATGCCTATCGCCCTACCCCAGAGCATTTCACCATAACCCGCTTCTCCGCCCACTACCTGGTTTACAAAGTATACGCTGTAAACCACCGTGACAATAATGGTGGTAAAAGCAGAATTGGCAAAGTCGTACATCATCCAGCCAAAAATCTGTTTATTCAGCTTCATACATTTTGCCCCAAACGGATCACTTTCATCTTGCCAAATATCTGCCGCACATCCTCTTTGGGGCTGGCAATGAAAATTTGGTAGCTGTCCTTGCACAAATCGTGAATCTTCTGCCCATGGTCATAATCCAATTCAGCAAACACATCATCAAAAAGCATGATCGGCTTGATCCTGGTATTACTTTCTATCAGCTGAGCTTGAATCATTTTCATGACGATAACGGCAATGCGTTTTTGCCCTTGAGAGGCGAAAGCACGCATGCCAAAGTTTCCCATTCGGAAGCTATAATCGTCCAAATGCGCTCCAAAAAGGCTGCGTTGCCACATCTTTTCCCTTTGTTCGTAAAGCTCAAGATGCTTTAAAAGCTCTGCTTCGCTAAGCTGCATTGCCTCGCGCAATACCGGTACATATTGAACTTTAAGATCTTTGGTATTGATAGAAACATCCTTGTAGGCGCCTCTCAGTTCACTATTCAGAAGTTGCAGATATTTTTCCCGGAAAGGGTATAAACTGCTCAGACACTTGGCAAAGCGCAGGTCCCAGCTCCTTTTTTCGGCAGCCAGATAGTCGCTTTTGAGCAACTTGTTGCGCTGCTCTACCACGTGCAAATATTCTCTCAAGGTACCGATGTAAGCAGGAAACACCTGCGATATCGCGAGGTCAAAGTGTTGCCGGCGCAGTCGGGGACTGCCATTTACCAGCTGAATATCTTCCGGAGCGCAATAGATGATCTTTACAACATCGAAGAGTGCGCTCAATTGCCGTTTCACGTCGTTGTTGATCTTTAGCACTTTGCGTTTGCCGTCATAGGCTAAATGGATATCCAGAGGCAGCTGAAGATCCGTTTGGAACCCGGCAGAAATGGCGAAAAAACTTCCTTTTGTATTTATCAGATCCGCGTCCTGGTGGAAACGTATGGATTTACCCATGGAAGTATATGCCATAGCTTCCAAAAGGTTGGTTTTACCACTACCGTTAGGACCGATGATCAGATTTCCGTAGGGCTCCAATACAAAACGCTCCACCGCGTAATTGCGAAAATTACGTAGTTCAATGAAGTTTAGCTTCAAAACCGACTATAGGATAAGAAATTAGCTTCTCAAGGGCATCAGCAGGAAAGTGATCTCTTCATTTTCCCGGTTTTGCATATTATAGATCATCAAAGGATCTTTGGAAGTTCCCAGCTTGATCACCACTTTTTCGCTGTCGATAGCTTCCAAAATCCCCAGCATGTAGCGGAAATTGAAGGAAACACCGGTATGACTACCCTGAAAGCTGTAATCTTCCAGATCTTCTTTGGCATCTCCGGTATCACGGTTTGAAGTATTTACTACAAATTTTTCGCTATCCAGCTCGAAGCGAATCCTCATATTTTCATCCGGTGCCACCAGGGCAACACGACGGATAGCATTGTGCAGAGTAGCTTTGTCTATTACAAATTGATTCTGAAGATCTGCTATAAAAGCCTTCTGATATTCGGGATATTTGTGCTCTATAACTTGGGAAAAGACCACATACTTATCGTAACTGAAGATCACTTTGCTGCGCTCGATAAGCACCTTGATCTCCTTGGCGCTATTATCTGAAATCTTCTGTAGGAAATTCAGGGTCTTCACCGGGATTATCTTTTCGATGTAACGTTCGTCACCACTACCTGAGAAGATTCCTTCATCTGTTTCATTGTCGGGCTCATTACCGGGCAGCAGATTGGCGTTTTTTACTCGGATTTCAGCCACTTTCCTACCATCCGTGGCTGCCATTAAATGCTCATTTGCCAATAATTTCCAGCATACCCCCGTAAGCACCGCACGGTTCACGTCGTTGGATACGGCAAAAGAGGTCTTGGATACCATACGGTTAAACTGCTGAGCATCGATAGTGATGGCATTTTCCAGCTTCATTTCAGGCACAACCGGGAACAGCGTGTAATCCGCAATCAGCAGGTTAAAATCAATCTTGTTGCATTGGATCATGAGCAATTCTTCGTGACGCCAGAAATTTATGATGGCTTCGGGCATAAAACTGATGATCTCATTGAAGTGTCTCGCAGATACTGCGATTGTGCCACCCTCACTTACTGCCGCAGCAAATTCTACCACCACGGTGATCTCCAGATCCGATGTAGTGATCTTCACCATACCGGTTTCACTTGAGGCCTGAATAAGGTAATTTGTGAGAATGGGAGAAGCGTTTTTGGTAGGCGCAACGCTCACCAAATGTTGAACGCTTTGCATCAATTCTTTCTTTTCTATGGCAAATCTCATGATAACCCCTGTGTTTATATATTTTCTTACTACCAGTTTTTTTGTTTTTCAGATTTCGTCAACTCTTTTCTTCATTCTACCGAACCTGATCTTTGGAAGCGATGCGTATCCGGCGGGTGGCAATCTCCTCAATCAGCTTACCCCTGTTACATCGTAGGGACTTTAGCAAAGCTTCATCGCCGGGTACTGCTACCACCAAAGCATAATCTAAGCACGAAGGTATGCTAAA
>CAZJJH010000182.1:0-4071 GCA_964546265.1 uncultured Candidatus Cloacimonadota bacterium | reverse complement strand
CGATGAAGGGAATCAATACCAGTTCTTTCAACCGGGGCATTTTGATTCTTAAAACATCCTTGCTCTTTAGCTTGAAGATTCTTATAAGCAACAGAACCGGGAAGGCAATGATAATTAACTGGGTCTGGATCAAACCTTTCGCCAGATCCTGAGTTTGCAGATACGAACCCAGATAATATAGTGCTAAAAGTGCCAGAGTATAATATACCAATCCATTATAAGGCGTGAAAAAAGCGCTTCGATTTTTTTTCAGACCCTTAAGGCTAGCGCCGTCGTCCTCCGAGCGAAAGAGAATTCCCTCGGTATTGAACAATTTAATAGTTGCCCATATCGCCAGAACATCAAGAATCAGAGTACTGATAATGGTAATCAGGAGATGAGATAACTGATAGTCGTTAATCATCACTGCCTTGAAGAGCAGAGCGATGTTTACTACAGGGATCAAAGCCATCAGGTTACTCATCTCGATAGCGGGCAGAAAGCTGATCATCGCCATAATCATAGAGATCATCATGATGGGCTGTTCATAGGTCCTAGCCTCTTTCATATTGCGGCTGAAAGTAGAAATGGAAAGCAGGATTGCGCTAAAGAGCGTGGCAAGTGGAAGCATAGCTGCCAGCAAGATAAAGATTGCCTTCAATGGCATCTCCGCACCGCTCATATCCAGCCCGGATTGGCTTAGCATATAGCGCAGTGAAAAGCTGATGCTAAACAGATTCACAATCAAATTCAACATCCCCAAACTTATGATGGTGAGGTATTTGCCTATCACCACCTCCTTTCTGCCTACTCCTGCCACCAGCAAGGTTTCCAGGGTTTTGCGCTCTTTTTCTCCGGCAACTAAATCTGCAGCTACTACTGATGCACCTGTCAGCAGCATGATGATCATTATGTATGGTAAAAACATGCCCAAAAGCATGCCCATTTTTTTCTGCGAATCTGCAGTATCACGCTTGCGTACCTCCACCATATTCATCAGCTCGGGATTCACTCCCCTTAGCTGGAGCTCTTCTTCCAGGATGTCTTTCTGTGTATCTGCGATATTGCTGGAGAGCTTATTATAGGTGAGGCTTCCACGCTCATTTGCCGCATCATACTGAATGTATATGTGATAGCTGGTAAGCCCATCTGTGCTTAGCGAATCCCGGATTGTTACTATACTTTGGATATCCTTACTCTGGTAAAGGCTCTGCGCGTTTTCCCCTGCAGGCACCACAGTAAAATTCTCTATCTTAGAAAAGGAATCTATCAGGCGCATGCTGATCACGTTTTGCACACTATCTTGAATCGCGACTGTGGCTCCCTGTTCTTCCAGGATTCCGGTTTGCCTGGTCATAATGGCATTGAATCCCACGATCAGGAGCGGATACAAGATAACCGGTAAAAGCAATGTAGTAAATAGGGTCCTCTTATCCCGCAGAACTTCCAGCAGTTCTTTGCGATAAACGATCAGTATCTTCTTAGAATTCATGAGCACGCACCTCGATTTCGCCGGTAAACTGGTTTACATAGTGCACAAAGATATCATCCAAATCACTTTGAGCAGTTTCGGCTCTCAGTTCTTCCAGACTTCCATTTGCCAATATTTTTCCTTTGTGAATCATCACCACTCTGTCTGCCAGGCGTTCTGCCTCACGCATGATATGAGTGCTGAAGAGTACACATTTACCCCGCTCCTTACAACTGCGTATGAAGGCAACTATATTCCGTGCAGTAAGGATATCCAGGCCTGAAGTAGGCTCATCAAAGATCATTACGGGGGGATCATGAATGATTGAACGCACGATGGATACTTTCTGTTTCATACCTGTGGAAAGAAATTCAATCTTTTTATCCATAAAATCGTTCATATCCAGCAAATCTGCCATTTCCTTCATCCGATCCCTAATCAGAGAATCTTCCATCGAGTACAACCTGCCAAAATAACGGATGAACTCATGCACCCGCAAGCGGTTGTAAAGCCCGGTATCTCCAGAAAGAAAACCCAGATTTTCTCTCACTTTTTCAGGATTTTTCAAGATATCCCAACCGTGAATATTGGCGGTCCCTGCGCTTGGTTTAAAGACGGTGGAAAGAATGCGCATGGTAGTAGTTTTCCCGGCACCGTTGACACCCAAAAGACACACAATCTCAGAATCATTTGCCTCGAAGGACACGTCATCCACAGCGTAAAATTTGGAGCCGTCCTTTTTGGGAAATTCTTTCACCAGATTTGTTACACTTATCATAATATCTCCGGTATAAAAGCCACATGGCTCGATTAAACATTTGAGGGGGCGTATAACCCCCTCGTTTTATTTATTTTATAATTTTTCAATATTTTTCAGGGCTTTAGGCGCAGTCGCCGGGCTGATTCCTTCCTGAGTGATATATCCAATCACAGGATTGCCCTTGGGGCTGCGTTCTTCATCCTCACGGTAAAACTCCACCGGGATGCGAATTGGCGCAGCATCCTTCGAAACGATATCTTGACCTTCAGCATCTGTAGCAAACTGATTTTCGTAGAGCCATACCAAACCAATCGCGGCAGTACCTTCGGGATCATTGACGTTTTTACGCTTAGAGCCTATTGCCAGGCGCTGTTCCAAGCTAAGATTGGGAGAATTTATGCTGGAAGTTACACTGCCTATTCTCTTTTTGTCCCGGTAAACTCCACGTCCACTTACAATACCTTCGCTGATTATGATATTCATCCGCTTGCTTACACCCCTATCCAAGGCTTTCTGCAGGGCGGCTTTCCCTAAAAAATCTTCCTTGCTCATGTCTATGGCCGCGGTATACAAGGGAGCGTTGATCGGATTGTGCTGGGGATCGTATTCCTGACCCATCAGTGGGAGCCCAAAGGCGCCGGCAGATATGCGGTTTTCATCTCTTCCACCAAGACCCACCAGTAAGCCGCCCAGATCCAGGGCTTTGCTCACTATCTTTTTGAAATCTTCGGCGGCATACTTCACAGGAATGTAGATCTCCCAACCCCAACGGTTGGTATAGCCCGTGCGACTGAAATAGTATTTATGACCTTCTCTATCGATCTCGTTGAAACTGAAGAAATTCATATTTTTTTCGGGATTGTTGCGGTTTCTTAAAACGTGATCTCCAAATACTTCTTTGATCAGCTTGTAAGAATACGGTCCTTGAACATCCACCTTTACTAATTGATCGGATATATCTTCCGCCATTACATCTTCCCCATCCTGCTTCAGGTTCATGATCCGATCAATATCGGCAATGAGCTCTTTCTCTATACCGTTTTCTTCGATCGTATCTGTGATATCATGCCCGGCATTGATCACTGCGATGAATTCATCATCGGATACTCGCATCAGAATCATATCGTCCTGAACTCCACCCTGCTCGTTCAATAACAAAGTATATTTGCAGGAGCCCACTTTCATATCGATGAAATTTGCTCCCAGACTGCGGTTCAACAGCTTCGCAGAGTCTTTTCCCCAAAAACGGATTTGCGCCATGTGATCGATGTTGTAGATCGCTACTTTATTCACCGCGGCAGCTTCTTCCAGAACTGATGTGAGGTAATTCACAGCCATGTCATATTCACCAAAATTGCTGCGCTTCACATTCTGAATGGGCAATCCTTTACGTTCTGCCAAAAGGGGCAGATACCAGTTTTCTTCCAGATCGAAGAGGAATGTCTTCCGAATGCTTTTGGGGAAGTCGAAACCATACTTGCTCATTGGGATATCTCCTAAAAATGTTTTTTCTTTGCAAATTCCTGATGTGCTGCTTTTTTGTAAAGCCATTTTTGTGTTTCGGAATACCTGGAGGTGAGTTTGAGAGGAAATATTTCAATACCAGCAAGGCATGTTTCTTTGCTCTGCCCCATTCTATCAAGCCAAGTTCAAAAACCATTTAAGCTAAGATCCTGCTATGGGTATAGCAATATCCAAGCTTAAAATACCGAGAAAGTTACTCTAAACCACTTAGGCTGACACCTCCAAGCTGTATCTTGGGCAAAAAAAAATGCCCAGCTTCTTTAAAGAAACTGAGCATAAAAAAGATGGTCGGGATGACAGGATTTGAACCTGCGACCACTTGAACCCCATTCAAGTA
>CAZJJH010000181.1:0-4091 GCA_964546265.1 uncultured Candidatus Cloacimonadota bacterium | reverse complement strand
AAACGCAGAATTGTACCACTTTTTTGCATAGTGCATTTTTGTAAAAGCTTTTTTTCACCGACCCGGGCTTTCGGCTCCTATGCTTTCTTTTTACGACCGCGGCTTTTAGCTTTTGGTGCCTCTTCTTCTACCGGCGCTTCTAAGCGTGATTCTGACGGTTCTGACGTGTCGTTTTCGAATTTCATGGAACTCTCAATGATGGATTTTTTCATCTCCACTTTTACAATCGGTTGCAAACGATGAGTTACTATAAATAGATTCTTTTCCTTGGAAAGCGCAAGCTTTTCCTCTGCACTCATCGCATTGATCTCTTTCAGGTTCACGATGCGCTCAATCTTGCCGCTCGTCATATCGACGATTTGCACGAATTGTTGTTTTTCCGCCATGAACTCTACCTCCAGTTGGTATTTTTCGGGAAATTTATGAATGATATCCAGAACAAAATCCAGATACTCTTCCTGATGGCTCTGATACCAGAATCTAAACGCCCTGCAACGCGATACGCGGGGACACACCGAACATAGCTCCGGTGCTATCTGACGATGACGCTTGATTTCGCAGTGCAAGATTCTCTGTTTTTTCACGCAAACACCTTGCTACATAAGGCAATTAATGTCAAGCTGCTTTTTTGATTCGCTAATTATCAGCAAATTTAGCCGCATTTTTATAGTGGCTGCGGCATTTATGCGTATTTTTTTATGATATGCGGTAGGATGCCGCGTCTACACTCTATCCCTGATCCATCGCCTCAACAATGTCGCACCTTCATCGCCGGATATTCGTGTCGTCACAGCATTATCCAAGGGCGAAATTCTCTTAATGCTCCGCTAAAGTATCAGGCGGGATTTAAGGGAGAATTTCTGCAAGAGCTACCATAATTAGTCAGAGACATCCCCTTCTTATGTAGAACTTAAAGATGAGGGGATAGATCCGTTCAGCGAATGCCCAATTCGCCAAGTTTGCGAGATAGATTACTTTGTTGCAAGCCCAATGCCTGCGCAGTTTTGGAGATATTTCCGCCGTATAGCTGCAGTTGCCGGCTTAGGTATTTATATTCAAAATCCCGTTTAGCATCCTGAAAATTGCGGGTTTTCTGCCAAAATTGCTCCTCTTCCCCATTTTTAATCTCCCCGTTTGGGATCATGGCGGAAACATCTGCAGCATGCAGCTCTTCCCTATCGCACATCAAGTATATTCGTTCAATCACGTTTCTCAGCTCGCGCACATTTCCGGGAAAATCGTATTCTGCGATGCGCTCGAGCGCATCCGGAGCAAATCTTTTCACTTTTACCGCCAGTTCCAAAGCGAGGTCTTTGGCAAAGTGTTCGATTATCAGCGGGATATCCTCCTTGCGCTGTCTGAGGGGCGGACTTTTGATGGGAACCACGTTCAAGCGGTAGTAGAGGTCTTCCCGAAACTCCCCTTTTTGCACTAATTCGGGTAGATTTTTATTTGTAGCGGCAATGATTCTCACATCAATTTTGCGGGTGGTATTTCCACCCACGCGTTCAAATTCTCCTTCCTGGATCACGCGCAAAATCTTGGCTTGCGCTGCCAGCTCCATATCGCCAATTTCGTCCAGAAACAGAGTTCCCCCGTCGGCTTCTTCCAATTTCCCTTTTTTTCGGGAATTGGCTCCGGTGAAGGCACCGCGTTCATAGCCAAAGAGTTCACTTTCGATCAGTTCTCTGGGAATGGCAGCAGAATTGAACTTGATAAATGCCCTCTCTGCCCTATTGCTGCGCATGTGCACCAGCCTGGCGATAAGTTCCTTCCCGGTGCCGCTTTCGCCATAGATGAGGATTTTGGCGTTACTGGGGGCTACTCTGCCGATAAGCAGGTTTAGCTCCCGCATGATGGGGCTTTCTCCCACCATATTCCAGCTTTTACGGCTATCCTCCTGCAGACGGCTGAGCTGCAAGCTAAGTTTATAAAAATCCAGAGCTTTGGCTACTGTGATCTTGATTTTGGGTAAGGACAGAGGTTTTTCCAGAAAGTCGTATGCGCCCAGTTTGATGGCTTTCACGGCATCGCTGATGCTGCTGTTTCCGGAGATCATGATTACCGGCATTCTGAAGCCGCGTTTTTTGATCTTTTGAAGCGCTTCAATGCCATTACCATCGGGAAGTTTTACATCCAGTAATACCACATCCGGATCTTCTTCTTCCAGACTGCCAAGCCCTTCTTTGATATCTTTGCAGCTTTGAACCTCATAGCCTTCATCTTCCAGGATTCCGCTGAGGCTGAGGCGGATGTTCTTTTCGTCGTCTATAATCAGGATTTTCACGCCGTGGTTTCCTCGATGATCAGGGTAAATTCGCTACCTTCGCCGGGCTTGCTTTTCACGCGCACAATGGCGCCGTTGGAATCGCACAGCTTTTTCACCAAAGCCAGTCCCAGCCCGGTTCCTTTGGATTTTTTGCTGAAATAGGGTTCGAAGATGCGCGCCAGATCTTTGGCATCCATGCCCACGCCCTGATCCCGGATGGATAGCACCACGTAAGAGCGTTCTCCATATAGCTTTATATCTATCTTTGCGTCCTGAGAACTGGCATCAATGGCGTTTTGCAGGATGTTTGTAACTATCTGGTAAAAATGGGTCTTATCAAAATATATCATGAGCTCTTCTTCCAGAGACAGCCGGATCTCAAAATCCAGGGCATATGATTTTACGATCTCGCGGATGGATGCGGCGGGGTTGAAGCGCTCCCTCGAGGGTTGACTGGCCTTGGCATAGCTGCTAAAATCCTGTGCCAGGAGGCGGAGGTTTTCGATTTCCTGGCTGATGATGGAAATGGATTCCGGCAGGATGTCCTGCGCTTTAGCGGGATCGCTTTCCAGGCGTTCTTCCAGGCGCTGAATCACAAGCTGGATGGGGGTAAGGGGATTTTTGATTTCATGCGCTAAAATGCGGGAGAGATCCTTCCAGATCATTTCCTTTTCGGCTACCAAGAGCTTGGTTTGGGTGCTTTCCAGCTCGCGGGACATCACGTTGAAGCTGTTCTTCAATTCCCGCATTTCGGGGATACCGGTTTCGGGCAGGTGCACGCTGAAATTTCCCTGCCGGATCTCATCGGTGGCGTGTTTTAGCTCTCGCAGGGGCTTGCTGATCCGGATAATGAAGATGATGAAGATAATACTGGAGAATACTATCACCAAAAAAAGCACCACCGAAGTAACTACCCGGGAATCTCCCAAAGATATATTCAGCAGAGCTTTGGCGGCATCGTATTCCTGCATAATCTCGCGGGCTTTGAGGGAATCTTCGGAACTGGCAAGCTGCAAATTCCTCAGGCGTTCGCTAAGTTCCATGCGCCCGATTGCGCTGTGGATACCCTCTTGCTTGGATTGAAAGACCATGTTCAGCACCAGCAATCCGCCAATTGAGACAAACAAAAACAGCAGAATTATGCGGACGTGTAAACCAAATCTCGGCATGAATAAACTCCTTGTTTATTGATCCCGGCGCAGATCCGCGTTTGCCCGCGCGGAGGGTTTTTTATGCTTCCACAGCACCATGAGATCCACTTCCTTATCCAGCTGTTCAAAATTTACCCGGGGCAGTTCTGCCTCGATCTTGATGGAGACTTCTCCCCAGCTTTTTTGATATGGAATGGCAAAACTATAGCGGGATACTTCGCGGATTACGTCGGCAATGACCTCGCTATGGATTTCCTGCAATTTACCGGATTTATGCACGGTGTAGACCCCGGTTGCAGTATCAAAACTAACCGTATGCGTGAAGCGGCGGCGCAGCAGATTTCCGCTTTTGCCTTTGATTGTGAGCATGAAATGCACCGGAATCGTAGTTCCGGAGCTGAAAATGCTGGGAAAATCGTTCTCAAACGCAGAGATTAGATCCCCGCTGAGATACAGATAACTGTCGCTTTTGCTCACGCGGATCTGGCTGAGGCGGGGGTCATTGCCCTGAAAGGATGAAAACAACAGCAGAGAAAGGGATACTATCGAACTGAAGATCTTAGAGCCAATGGTTTCAAACATATGCCTCTCTTTCTCAACTGATCGGGATTAAACGTTCTACCACCGGAGCGAGGCTAAAGGCTATCCTCAGAATGCCGTTGATGTAGCTT